>JALCBQ010000041.1 GCA_028066335.1 Pirellulaceae bacterium | reverse complement strand
GTAAAAGGCACCTGTTAATGCCCAAATAAGTGCAATAAAGGGCAGTATTTTTGAACATGTTGCCTCCTGTTTAAGTGCTTCATCAGCGGTGTCTTTGGATTGAAGAGTAAATGGATTGATTGCTGTTTCAGGAACATTATAGGAATCCAGATTTTCAATAGTTATCGCGTTCTTCCAGTTTCCTAAAATGAGATTAATCCGTTGATAGGCAACACTCGACTTATCTTTGGTTGTGTTGTAGTAGATAAGTGGTTCCAGAGGATCCTCTGCAATCTCTTCGTTGAAGGTGTTATTATTCTGGGGCTCCCTTTTTTCAGCGAGCATTTTTTTCAGATTGTCGGAAAAACTATCAGGAAAGTAAATGATTGCGTCGAATTCTTCCGCTTTTATTCTCTCTTTGGCGTCTTTAGTGATGTTAAACTCTGGTTTGGTCGGCTTCTTTTCAAAGGCGAGTTGAAGTTTTTGTGAGCTAAGGCTGCCTAGAAACCGGGGATTAAACTCCTCTTCACTAAATAGAGAAATCTCGGACCCGTTCAGCTGAGCCTCTTCATGGCCAATAATGAGGACTTTTGCTGTGTGATCTTTGAGAAAGCTGGCAACCTGCAAAAAGGTCATTCCCATAAACGGGTAAAGGAGTAAGGGTAAGATCGCAATTGTAAAAAGGGTGCGGCGATCTCGTAGTTGGTCACGAAGCTCTCGCCGATAGATCAGTTTGATATTAGACCATTTCATAGGGATTTAGCTTTATCCTGCGAGAGACAATCAAAGGCAACCAGAAGACGAGAAAATGACAAAGATAGTGGGGAAAAGTGATTCGCTAGTTGGGTACGTGGTTTAATGGGTCGCTGTCGACCTCTTGGATAAGCTTGAAAAAAAGCTCTTCAAAGTCATCTTCCTGGTGACGCATCGTTAGTTCATCGAGAGTCCCTTCATCCAGGATGTTCCCTTTATGCATAATCGCAATACGATCACATAATTTTTCGACTTCACGCATAATATGGGTCGAGAATAAAATACACTTGCCCTGTTCTTTTAATTGTGAAATCGTCTCTAAAAGGGCGCGAGCAACCAAGACATCGAGGCCACTGGTCGGTTCATCAAAAATTAACACCGGTGGATCATGAACAATGGCACGGGCAATAGAGACTTTTTGTTTCATGCCAGTCGACATTTTGCTTCCTAACTGTTCTCGAATTTCATTCATTTGGAGACGCTCGAAAACGACCTCCATTCGTTCGGTTAAAGCCTCTTTTTCAAGCCCGTGGAGGCGACCGAAATACTCGACCATCTCCCATGCTGTCATTCGCTCGTAAATAGAGGTATTCCCCGAGACAAAACCGATCTGGCGACGGACCGAGGCTGGTTGGGTTAAAACATCGTAACCATTGACACTCGCCGATCCTGAAGTCGGCTTGAGAACGGTGCTTAAAATGCGAAGGGTTGTCGTTTTGCCAGCGCCGTTTGGTCCCAAAAGGCCATAAATCTCTCCTGCCGTTGCATGAAGGGAGATATTGTTCACGGCGACCGACTTTCCTTTGACGAGGTCATCGTAGGTCTTGTTGAGTCTGTCGAGTCGAATCATGGTCCATTATCCGAATTTGTAGGTAGGGGCAGCCAAACATCAATTTGGGCGAGTCTCTATTCTATCGGGTACCCTTTGCCAGAGCAGCCTCTTTTGCAAGAGTGGTGTTAATTTTTAAAACATGTCAAGGGAATAGTTGCAAAAGGGAAACATTGAGGTTGGAGTAAAGAAACACAATTTTTAAGAAAGAACTGATATTGCTTAATAGAACGCTTTTTTCTAAAAGGTCTCTGGTAGTAGTACCCTACCTAAGCAATTCCTGTTCCATGTTATTTCAACTCTCTTGCCATAATTGTCGCTAAAGAGGAATTACAATCCGATGAAACTCCCTTTTACGCTCTCTGTTGCTCTCTTTTGGATATTTTCCATCTCTGTCATTAGCAGCCTAGTTCCGGAGCACTCTTTAGCGCAAAGCTTTAATCAACAAAATCTTACGGTTGGCAAAGAGACAGGAGTTATATCTCAAGGAGACTTTCAGTATCCTCAGGTAATGTACGTTAGCACTCACCAGGCCTCTCTCCACTGTGGGCCGGCGGATCATTACTACCAGACAGAAAATCTGCAATTTGCCGAAGAGGTCCAGGTCTACGCCAAAGAGCCCAATGGGTACCTTGCCATTCGGCCTCCTGCGACGAGTTATAGCCTTATCGAAGCAGAAAACCTCGAAGTCCTCCCTCAAAAAAACTTGGCAAAGGTCATCACCAATGACACGGTAGCATGGATCGGAGCAAACCTTAATGGGGGCAATAGTGATGTGCAAAATAATCCGGAAAGTTGGCAATGGCAGGTCCATCTTAAGCGGGGCGAAATCGTTGAAATTCGGGGAGTCCTTGACCGACAGGATCCAGAAAACCTCGGAGAACGTAAGGTTTGGTACAAGGTGGCTCCTCCAGCGGGGGAATTTCGATGGATCCATGAAAGGAGCCTCCAGGAGTCGTTGCCGACTCAAAAGTTAGAGCTTTCTACTCAAAGTCAGAACGATTCAGGGCAAAATCGACTTGCTCAGGCTACTTTTTCGGGGGAAATAGTTCAAGGAAAGAATATCTCCCAAAATCAAGTCACGGATCAATCGACCCAGACATTCCGAGAGGTGACTTCACAAACAGCTCAACACACATCGGTACCCGTTTTGGGAAAGGGACTTAGGGCTATTGAACAACATCGATCATCTCCACCGACTATTATCGACCAGGCTTCCCGGCAGAATGTGGACTCATGGATTCCCAAAACTTCTCCACGCCGTCTTAGCGATTCACAAATTCGCTCTGCAACGGCAGCAGGTGGTGTTTCACAACGTGTTTTACAGCAAGAGGTTGCGACGATAAATGAGGTGGAAAGCTTACAAGAAATCGACCTGCTCTTTTCAAAAATGGTCGCTCGGCCAATGGCCGAATGGGACCTTTTACCACTTCAAAATCGTCTCCAGCTATTTCTCCAAAAGGGAATTTCTTTAAACGAGAGAGAGAAGGCACTTGCTCTTTGGGAGAGGCTTGATTCGTTCGGGAAGCTCCAGATGGAGGCGGCCAAGGTTGCTCAAAAAGCGGAAGAAGACCGCCGCAGAGTAACCCAAAGCCTAAAGGAGCAGCTTTTCGGGGAATCGTCCTTAGGAGAAGAAAATGTCCTTAAAAGTTTGGTTAAAGGGGTATCATTTTCCGGTGATAGCGAATTGAAGGCGTATGATGGGACTGGATGGCTTATGGAGGTCGTTAGCCGAACAGGTCAAGCCGCTCCTCAGTACGCTCTCCTCGATGATGAAGGGAGGCTCCTCTCGTACGTTTCACCAGCCGCGGGACTCAACCTTAGTCGGTATGTGAAAAAAAATGTCGGTGTTATAGGGGCTAAGGGGTATATTCCGACATTAAAAAAAACGCATCTGACTGCTCAGCGAATCATTCTCCTTGGGCGACATCAGGTAACGGGCCAAAGTGATCGAAAGTGATCGGCCTGCCTCTTTACGGCAACCCCGTCTTATGGTCTAAAAAACAGCCAGAATGGGGTATCAGTACGCCCTGATATGGGTAGAAAAAGAGGTCGATTTCTGGCAAAAAGTGCCCCATTTCTACCAAAAACGGACCGGTTTCTGGCAAACATCTTGGCGATTTTGCAATTTCTGGGGGCAAAAATTTTCTGCATGGCGATTGATACGAATCCGATAGTCCACCGCCAAGCACGGTGGCACATCGGCAAATATTTCACAGCCCCGTTACTAGAGGCCTGAGGTGGGGTAGCAAAGATTTGTAACCAATTTATTCTTTTGGGAGAAGGCGATAGAAACTTACCAGTAGATTTTGCATCTTGGTAAGGCCGCTCGGATCATTTTCTCGATGCGTTGTTTTTCGTCGTAAGAGAATCGGTTTCCTCCTAGATAGAGTTTAGTCAAATTTTTCAGTTGACCAATTTCGGCTGGTAGGATAGATAGGTCATGGCCACGAAGATCCAAGATTGTGGAACCTTCCTCTGCCTCTTTCGCAATGGCCGCTGCTAGGTTGGCCAGAGCTTTTTCACTGTCGTCAAGTTTAGCCTGCGATTTTTCTTCCAGTTTGGCCAGAGCTTTTTCAGCATTGTAAGCTTCGCCTTGAGGTAGGAGAAGGTATATCCCTAAGACCAGCAGAACAGACAGAGAAAACAGCACCGATTAGAAGAAGCAACAACTGGGATCGGACGAAATCGACCGTTCATCGACACAAAGTAATCACATAAAACAGGACCCAACAATTGAGCTATTGTAGTGAACTAGGCTACCAATAGCAACAAATTAGATTCCCATCAGAGCGACGTACTCGGGTGTTGATAGATTTTAAGAGATCTACAAAGGGACTTAGGAGGCCTGAGGTTGATTAAATTGGATTATTTTTTAGTAATTTGAGCACTCTATAGGTTCCGTTGATCAATGAAAAAAGACGACTACCAGTCGTCTTTTTCTACTTATGTTTACTTTAATGCTGGTTTTGAATTTTGTTAGCAATGGATCGCCCGTTTGTCGACCGCAAGAGCTGCTTCGAGCATCGCTTCGGCAAGGGTCGGATGGGCGTGGCAAGTTTTGGCGATATCTTCACTGCTGGCGCCAAACTGCATGGCGGCGACCGCCTCGGCAATGAGTTCACCAGCGTTCGCTCCCATAATATGGACACCTAAAATACGGTCGGTCTTTTCATCTGCAAGGATTTTGACCTTGCCGTCGATGTCGCCCATACTTCTTGCTCGGCCAATTGCACCAAAGGGGCAGGCTCCTTTGCGATATGCAATACCGGCCTCTTTTAATTCCTCTTCGGTTTGTCCAACCCAGGCAATCTCAGGATGGGTATAGATGACCGAGGGGATTTTGTCATAGTGAACTTCGGCGTGTTGACCGGCTATTTTTTCGACACAGGCAATCCCTTCTTCGCTTGCCTTGTGGGCAAGCATGGCCCCACCGATGCAGTCTCCAATAGCGTAGAGACCTGGCAGAGATGATTGATAGTTTGGATCGACCTGGACAAACCCGTGGTTATCGAGTTCAACGCCGAGTTCTTCTAACCCAAGGTTTTTGGTGCAAGGGGCTCGCCCAACACTGAGAAGGACACGATCGGCCGTGATCGGTTCACCTTCTTTGAGATAGACAACACAACCGTCGCCTTCGACTTTGGCCGATTCAACAAAAGTACCAAATTGGAATTTAAGCCCCTGTTTTTCAAAGGTCCGTTGAGCCAGTCGCGAAATCTCGGCATCGACCATTGGCAAGAGACGATCGGCAGCCTCGAGAAGGATCACTTCGGAGCCAAGACGGCTCCAGACCGAACCGAGTTCCAAACCAATCACTCCTGCCCCAATGACAACGAGCTTTTTAGGAACTTCAGGATAAGAGAGGGCCGTTGTGCTCGTTCCAATTTTGTCGTAATCGACCTCAATGGAGGGGAAAATTGTCGGGGTCGAGCCGGTTGCGAGGAGGATGTTTTTTGCTGTTAGCTTTGCCTCGGTGGCGCCTGTAACCTCGACATGATTCGCTCCTGTTAGTTTTCCACGTCCTTGATAGACGGCGACTTTGTTTTTCTTTAGAAGAGACTTAATACCACCAGTGAGTGTCTTAACGATGCCATCTTTATGTTCGAGCATTTTATTGAGATCAAGGGAGATGTCGCCGACCTGGATTCCTTGCGAAGCGAAGGTATGTTCGGCAGCGTGTAGTCGGTAGCTCGATTCAAGAAGTGCCTTGCTGGGAATGCAACCGACTCGAAGGCACGTGCCTCCTAAAGCCGGATTCTCATCGACACAGGCGACATCCATGCCAAGTTGCGCAGCGCGAATAGCAGCAACGTAGCCACCAGGGCCACCACCAATGACGACCAGATCGTGTTCTTTTTCTTGCATGATTTATTTTATTCGAAAAGGACGAGAAAAAATGTTCCACTAGCGTTGAGCGAATTATATAAAAGAACCAAAGCTCGAAAAAGAGAGGCATCACCGGAGAATAGAGATTTTTTGAAAATGAAGAGTTGCTCGATAAAATAGAGAAGGTTGTTTTGATCTGGGAGGTCACTTCTGAGAAAAGCAGAATAGAAGTGTGTAAAAGGAGACAAAAACAGCCAACACCGCTTTAAGTCGGTCGTTGGCTGTTTCGTTTTGTTAGGGTGATCGAGAGCGGTCTCTTTACCATTAAAGGTAATTAAACAACGAGCTCCCCTTTTTCCATTGTGACATCGATGGCCGAGGCGATTTTATAGCAGCGGGTCATCAGGTCAGAAAACTGTTGGAAGTTCAACGATTGGTAGCCATCACTAAGAGCGACCTCAGGATTGGGGTGGACTTCGATCATCAGGGCGTCGGCACCGACGGCGACGGCCGCCGCCGCCATGTCAGCAACCATGTACGCGTGCCCGGTACCGTGGCTAGGGTCGATCATAACGGGCAGGTGGGTCTTGTTATGAAGGTACGTTACCGAAGCGAGAGGGAGGGTAAAGCGGGTGTGACTTTCAAAGGTACGAATACCACGTTCGCACAAAATAACGTTTGGGTTCCCTTCATTGAGGATATATTCGGCAGCTAAAAGGAGTTCGTCCATCGCCGCGCTGGGGCCCCGTTTTAGAATAACAGGATTTGAGATATTTCCGACCGCTTCGAGAAGGCGGTAGTTTTGCATATTTCTTGCACCGATTTGCAGAACGTCAGCGTAGCTGGCAACGAGATCGACATCATCGGTTGAGAGGACTTCGGTGACGACGGCCAGGCCGGTCTCTTCCCGGGCAGCGGCGAGAAGTTTGAGCCCCTCTTCTTTAAGACCTTGAAAGCTATATGGACTCGTCCGTGGTTTAAAGGCACCACCACGAAGTGCGGTCGCCCCTGCTTTTTTTACCACCCGTGCTGTCGACATGAGTTGCTCTTCATTTTCGACCGAGCAGGGACCAGCGACGACCCCAAGGGTCCCAGCACCCATCGTAAAACTACCGACAGAGACCTTCGTCGGTTCAGGCTTGAGCTCACGGCTGGCGACTTTGTAGGGAGCCAAAATGGGAACGACTTCGGAAACGCCCATCCCTGATTCCAAGGCTGACTTATCCTCTTCCCGTTTTTCACCGATAGCAGCGATGACCGTCCTTTCGGTCCCACGAATGACATGCGCTTTGAGGCCAAGGCCCTCCACACGTTCGATCATGTGGCTAATTTGGTCTTCGGTCGCATCTTTTTGCATAACAACGATCATGGTCGTAACTTTCTTTCCGGAAAAAATGGTTTGATTTGTAGAGAATTATACGTTGAAATTTTTTGAAAATCGGGTTGCATGAAAACAATAAAAAAACCCCCAAGATTCTTTGTGAGCCTTGAGGGTTTTGTCTATTTTAGCTTTAGCCAAATGATTAACCGTTACCTCCGCTCACCGGGTGGGGTAAAAAAGTAAAACCAAAAGTAGCTGAAAGCAAACAAGTTCATTGTCTTTGTAGGACTCTCTTTATATATTCTTAAAATCTTTTTACTGTTTATTGGGGCTCTCTATGTGAACGGGCCTCTTATAACCGTACAACACACTTTACAAAGCACCACTGCATAAAATACCGCTACCTTGCCAGAGGAAAATCTTCTGAAAGCCGGCTTACCCAACCATCTTGACTTGTTCTTCGGCTCCTTTCAAGTAGAAATAGGACCAAAAATGAAAAATTCCTCCGGTTTGTTTAGGAGTGTCGATAGCCTCAAGGGCTATTTTTAGTGAACTATAGTTTGGAAAAAGCCTCAAGGACACGGCGGATATGTTCATCTTCTAAGGCCGACGAGACTTGAATACGAAGGCGTGCTTCACCCCGTGGAACGACAGGAAAGGCAAAGCCGACAACCATGATACCTAGCTCAAGAAGTCGCTCCCCCTTTCGGATGGCTTCGGCTTCGTCACCGATCATAATAGGAACGATTGCCGAAGGCGAGTCTGGGCAAGCGAACCCAAGGTCGCCAAGACCGTTTCGAATTTTAGCGACGTTTTCATGAAGTTTTGTAATTCGTTGTGGTTCTTTTTCCAAAATATCGATCGCTTTGTAGGCGCTGCAGGCGACCGTTGCGGGAAGGGCATTGCTAAAGAGACTTGGCCGAGCCCGTTGTTCAAGAATTTTAATGACGTCGGAAGAGGCAGCGACATAACCACCAGCAGCACCACCGAGCGCTTTGCCAAGGGTACCTGTCATTATGTCGATCTCTCCGAGGAGGTCAAAATGTTCGTGGGTACCACGTCCTGTTTTGCCCATAACGCCAACACCGTGTGAATCATCAAGAACCATCATGGCGTCGTATTTTTTGCAAAGGTCGACAGTTTCGCGCAGATTAACGAGATCTCCTTCCATGCTAAAGACTCCATCGGCAACGACCCATCGACAGTTTTTGTCGCTATGTGCTTTTAGCTGCCTTTCGAGATCTTCCATGTCGTTATGACGGTAAACGCTTCGCTCGACTTTTTTACTGACAAGGCGGCAACTGTCGATAATACTGGCGTGATTGAGTTCGTCCGAAAGGACAACGTCACCTGGAGCGGTCAGCGTTGGGAAGACGGCAGCATTTGCATTCCAGCAACTGACATAAGAGAGGGCTGACTCGGTGCCAAGGAACTGGGCGATTTTTTGTTCGAGTTGATAATGGCACTCTAAGGTGCCACAAATAAAGCGGACCGAGGCTGTTCCGGCACCATATTTTTTTAGGCCATCAATTCCGGCCTGGATGACTTCAGGATGGTTAGAAAGGCCTAAATAGTTATTCGAGCAGAGGACGATCGTCTCTCCAGAGCCGGCGACTTCAACTGACGGAGCCATTGGCGAGATGATCGCATTGAAGGATTTGAGCTGGCCACTATTTTTGAGGTCATCGAGGATTTGGCGTGCAGTCTGTTGAAAATGAGCGTTGGGCATTCTTCCCTTCTCCTGGGGTTTAAGGTCGGGTCGTCGACAGCGGCAATTGCCAAACTAGGTGTGTGGAAATAGAAAAAGCTTAAATTAACTCGTTAAAAAGTTTGCGGAATGTTAAGGACGACTTTGATCGCTTCCCCTTTTTGCATCAGTTCAAAACCTCTTTGAAACTCTTCCATAGGAAGTTGGTGGGTAATGATCGGATCGATATTGAGCTTTCCGGAGATGAGGAGGCTTTCCATTTGGTACCACGTATCGAACATGCGCCGTCCATTGATTCCATAAATCGTCACTCCTTTGAAAATGATCTGCTTCGAAAGGTCGATCGAAATCTCTCCAGAAGGAATCCCTAACAGAGAGGCCTGACCACCGTTGGCCAAAGCGGTGAATCCTTGGTTGATCACTGTTGGATGGCCACACATCTCTAACAAAACGTCGGCCCCCCTGCCACCAGTCTCTTTTTGCAAAGACTCAATCCAATCATCTTCGATCGAGTGAAGAGCGAGGTCGGCTCCAAGGTGTTTGGCCAACTCGAGTCGACGTCGATCGACATCGACGGCAAAAATTTTACTCGCACCGGCTGCCTTGGCGACACCGACGGCCATAAGACCGATCGTGCCAACACCGGTAATCAGAACGGTTTTGCCACTGACTCCTGGTGTCATGACTGTATGGACAGCATTTCCAAGAGGGTCAAAGACGGCAGCGACCGAATCGGAAATTTTTTCATGGACAGGCCAGACATTTTCTTCGGGAATTGCTATGTACTCTGCGAAGCAGCCGTCGCGGTCAATACCAATAATTTCTACCGTCTCACAAATGTGAGCGTTGCCAGTTCGGCACTGGTAACAGTATCCACAAGTGATATGTCCTTCGGCGCTGACCCGTTGTCCCGTTGAAATACGGGTGACCGCTTCTCCGACTTCGACAACTTCTCCGACGAATTCATGTCCAGTCGTAATGCCGACTTTGACACGGTTTTGACTCCACTTATCCCATTCATAGATATGGCGATCTGTCCCACAAATCCCTGCATGGGTCACCTGAATTAAGACATCTCGCGAACCAATGGGTGGTCGTGGGGTCTCTTTCTCTAGTGAAAGGCCTGGACCATCCTCTAGTTTGCGAAGGGCGTACATCGTTTGAATTCCTGTCGAGAGTGTAGGAGTTGTCATAGCAATATAAGAACTTCGTAAAGGTTTCCCTAATGTATGGTTGCTTTTTGTGGGGTAAAAAGTATCTTTATTTCATCATCGTAACGCTTTTCGTCCGATTTACAAGACAAAGTTTCCGTTATTTTGGAAAAACTACTGAGACCATGAATGATAACACCGGTAATAGAGAAACCCAAGAAACCGTCGAGAACTCGAATTCGATGCTCAACCGTGTCTGTGGCCGTGTAAAACAGATGCGCAGTAAAAAAGACTGGACATTACAGCAGCTTTCGACCCTCAGCGGTGTTAGTCGTTCAATGCTTAATCAGATTGAACGTGGAACAGCGAACCCGACCTTGGGGATCGCTTTTCGTATTGCCCAGGCCTTTGGTTTGACTCTTGGAGAATTGGTCGATTTTCCAGAGAGTAAGCCCCGAATTGACGTTATTCGAAGTGGCCAGTCGACCCACCTTTTTCGTGACGACGACCACTGCACGATCCGCACCCTTTCACCAGTCCATTTGGAGAAAGAGATTGAGTTTTACGAATTGATCCTTAAGCCAAACGGTATACTGGATAGTGCGGCACATTTTGAGGGGACGCGTGAATTTTTGACGATTCAGTCGGGGCGGGTTCGCCTTACCTCGGGGGAAGAGGTCTGTGAGTTAGTCGCCGGTGATTCGGCCCATTATCCGGCTGATGTCTCTCACAAAATTGAAAATTTGGCACCGACCGAGTCGATCGCCTTTTTAGTCGATATTTATGGACGAGACTAGTTTTTAACGGCGAAGGGTTGTCGCCAAGATACCCTGCTCTTTGGTTTTTTCAGCGCATCAAAGTTCTTCTCCAGGTTTTTGGAAAATTTGGGGAATTGCTTGATGTAATAACTCGTTTATCCCTTTTGCTTTTTCCGAAAATACTTAGGTTCATGCCCAAAAATCTCCCCCCCACCACTCATGCAGAGAGCACTCTTGGTTTGCCGATTCTTCGGGCCGACTCAGAGGAATTTCCCCAATTTTTAAAGGAGCTCAAAAAAAAGCTCAGCCTTCAAGGCGAGGTAACGAGTACGGAAGGCCAAAAGAAGACCAAGGCGATTTTTGGCGAATCGCTCTCACCTCAAGAAGTCGTCACAAAAATCTGTGGCGATATCAAAGAGAACGGAAGCAAAGCTCTCTTTGATTATTCCTATAAAATTGACGGTGCAAAGGTTGACTCACAAACGATTTTAGTTTCTCAAAAGGAGCTTGAGGAGGCGCATGACCAGGTCGAGACCGAGTATCTTGAAACACTTCGGCATATTACTTCGAATATAGAGACTTTTCAAAATGCCCTTTTATGTGGGGATCGTTTGGTTAGTCATATAGGAGCAAAGTTGGAGCATCGTTATCGCCCTCTTCGTCGAGTCGGGCTTTGTGTACCGGGCGGCGCAGCGGCCTACCCTTCGAGCCTTCTTATGACAGCTCTCCCTGCAAAAGTTGCCGGAGTGAGCGAGATTGCAGTCATGGCTCCGCCAACCCCATATGGAGCCAATAACCTCTATCTTCGTGCTGCCTGTTTTGAGCTGGGGATTACTGAGCTTTATCGGATGGGAGGGACCCAGGGGGTTGCCAGCTTTGCTTATGGGACAAAGGAGATTCGCAAAGTCGATAAAATTGTCGGCCCTGGTAATCTTTTTGTTGCTCTTGCTAAACGTCATGTCTATGGCGAGGTTGATATCGATTCGATCGCTGGTCCAAGTGAGGTTGTTATTTTGGCCGATTCGACGGCTAGGGCCTCTTTTTTGGCTGCTGATATGATAGCTCAGGCAGAACACTCGCCCGGCGCTTCGGTGTTAATTACTTGGGCTTCTGAACTTGTTGAGAAAATTAAGGAAGAGCTCGGAACGCAACTTGAGGCCCTTTCACGCAGTGAGCTGATTTTGTATAGCCTCAATGAGTATGGTGCGATTGTTCTCGTTGACAATGCCGACGAAGGTTGTCGACTAGCGAATACTTTGGCACCAGAACATTTGCACGTTTCAACCGAGAAGCCACGTGATCTTTTGCCGAACCTTACGAGTGCCGGGGCTCTCTTTTTGGGACATCACACACCGGTTGCCGTCGGTGACTATTATGCAGGCCCTTCTCATGTTTTGCCGACAAGTGGGACTGCAACCTGGGCTTCGGGTCTCTCTGCTAATGATTTTTTGCGGAGTTACTCTGTTTTGGAATATTCAAACGATCGTCTTCAAAGAGCCGCTCCCTATATTCAAAATCTTGCTGAAAAAGAGGGACTTATGGGCCATTGGGAGTCGGTTCGTAAACGGATTGAATAGGTTCTATTTTCCGACGCTCTGTTCATAAAAAATTCGTCCGATAACAGTAATGCACAGAAAAGCTAGTATGACCGGTTCTATGAAAAATCCATTGGATTCGTTACTACCACATATTCGTGAAATGGAGGGCTATGTACCAGGTGAGCAGCTCAATACCCGGAAATACATCAAGCTCAACACCAACGAAAACCCCTATCCCCCTTCTCCGGATGTCCTTGTTGCAATTCAAAAACAGTTGCAACGTGGTATTGAACAATACCCTGACCCGTTAGCGACGAGTTTTCGCCTTATGGCGGCTAGCCAACTAGGGGTAAGGCCAGAGTCGATTCTCTGCGGAAACGGTAGTGATGATATTTTGACAATCGTTACTCGTGCCTTTTTGGGAACAAGTGAGTCGTTAGGAATCCCATACCCTAGTTATACACTGTACGAAACTTTGGCCACTCTTGAGCAGGCCAACATTGTCTTTGTTCCTTTTACTAACGAGTGGACGGTCGACCTTAGAAAGATCAATGATTCCAAAAGATTGAAGCTTTTCTATCTCCCAAATCCCAATAGCCCAACAGGGACCGTGTTACGAAAAGAGGAGCTTATCGACCTTGCTGAACGTCTCCCCTGCCCTCTTTTGGTCGATGAGGCTTATGCTGACTTTACGTCGGAGAGTGCCATTGACCTTATTGAGGCATATCCAAATATTATGGTCTCGCGAACTTTGAGCAAATCGTATTCGCTGGCCGGGTTGCGGTTTGGCTATTTAGTCGCCACCCCCCCGTTGATCGAGCAACTTCTCAAAGTAAAAGACTCCTACAATTGCAACGCACTATCCATCGCAGCGGCAACGGCCGCAATAGCCGATCAGAAATGGTTTGCTCAAAATCGACAAAAAATTCTAACTCAACGAGAGAAGTTTTCAGATGAACTTAGCCAACTAGGCTTTGAAGTGTTACCTTCCTCAGCAAACTTTGTTTGGTGCTCTCATCCCGCCCATGAGTCCCAGACACTCTATAAAAGGCTTAGAGAGAATCACATTTTGGTCCGCTATATGAGATATCCTCACTGGGGAGAGGGTTTGAGGATTACCATCGGTACCGAGGAGCAACTAGAGGCTCTTTTGGTCATTTTAAGGCGACTTTGTCGTCAAAAATAGAGTAAAGTAGAACAAGTGGGCTTCCTCCTTTATATAGCGTTCAACATAGTGCTGATGCGGCCGATAAAATAAGTCAGGCCTCAAAATCGTAAGAACAGGCAATCAATCATGGGTGATCGAATCGGAACGATCGAACGAGAAACAGCCGAGACAAAAATTCGGTTACGGCTGAACATAGAGGGTAGTGGTCAGTTCCGTGGACAGACCGGTATTGGCTTTTTAGACCATATGTTGACCCTTTTTTCCAAGCATGGTCTTTTTGATTTAGAACTACATGCCGAGGGTGATCTTCACATTGATGCCCATCATACAACCGAAGATATCGGCATTTGCCTCGGAAGTGCTTTCAAGGTTGCACTCGGTGAGAAGGTCGGTATTTTTCGGTATGGGTATTTTACGTTGCCCATGGATGAGGCACTATTAACGGCGGCCGTTGATTTTAGCGGAAGAAGTTATTTTGTTTGGAATGTTCCATTTTCTACGGAAAAGATTGGAGCTTTTGATACCGAGCTTGTCGAACATTTCTGGCAATCGTTTGCTGATAAGGCCGAGTGTAATTTGCACTTTAATTTACATTATGGCCGAAACAGCCATCATATTAGTGAGGTGGCTTTTAAGGGGGCGGCCAAGGCGGTACGCATTGCCTGTGAAAAAGATCCCCGATCGAACCGGATTCCCAGCACCAAAGGTCTCTTGTAGGCTCCCCTCCCAACGTAAGGTTCTGTATCCTTAGGAAGCGTTAGATTGTTTCTTCTAGATTTTATTCATAGGTTTCGAGGAAACGGGCCAACTTGTGAAAGTCGGAATCTGGCTCGATAAAGCGAACTTTAGTAACGAGGGTTTCCGGATCGACGAGTTCCTCAAACGGAACATACTGAAGATCAAGTTGGCCGACGACCGAGACCATCACACCATTTTTTTTCTCTTCAACGAGTGCTCGATAGGCACCAACCCCAAGCTGACTCCCCAACATAATGTCAAAGGCGTGAGGTGGGTTACACCTTGCCTCGTAACCTAGTTGCAGGCCCGTAACTTTTCTTTTTTTACCTGTCCGTTTTGTATAGGCCTCCATGACGATTTTAGCAAAGCGTCGGCCCAGGCTAACATCGGCAATGGAAATATGTCCGTGGTCATCTCGTGGAATCCTTTTGAGGTCACTTAGCGGGAGGTACTCGGCGAGCCCTTCAGCGATTGCAATCACTCCATAAGGATGCCCCTCTTCTTCGCGAGCGACCATTGTGTCGACAATACGATCGACGACCGCTTTGATATTCATAATCGGGCGACTTTTTTGAGCCCCTTGGTCGTCTTTATAGATTTCTTCGTCGAGAAAATCACCGGTGATATCTTCGACGCTAATGACGAGGCTCGCCTCACCGGCAATCGCTGCACCGTAGCCAAGCCAGCCAGCACTGCGGCCCATTGTTTCTGTCAGAAAATAAGAACCCGAAGCGGCAGCATCGTTGAGAAGATTCCGAATTTCAGAGGCCAACATTTCAACTGCGGTAAAATAACCAAAGGTAAAATCGATTCCCATGTAATCGTTGTCGATCGTCTTGGGTAGATGGACAACGGGGATTTTCTGAGTCCCTTCAGGGAGCTGCTCCTGGTAGAGCTTGAACTTGTTTGCGGTTTTTAGAGTATCGTCTCCGCCGATCGAAATAAGGGCATCAACACCAAGGGAGCGCAGGGCTGCGTCGACCGTTTTAAGTGGAGCAACCCGCTTGGGGTCGGACATGTGTTCAGGTGACGAAATATGTTTGCCAGGATTTGCTCGTGCCGTTCCGATAAAAATCCCGCCAGTACAACGTTTGCCCGAGACATTATCAAGGGTAAGCCGAAGGTAATTTTCGCCTTCGACGAGAGGGTTTTCCTCAGAGTATTCCATGAGTCCTGAATACCCATATCGGAGACCGACGACCTCAATACGATTTCTTAGAAAAGAGACGGCCGCCGTCGAGATAACCGCGTTCGCCGCAGGGGCTGGGCCACCCGAAAAGAGGATAGCAACACGTTTAAACGATCGTTTGGCCTGGGTCGGTCTCGACAGGGTTTCTGCCATTATGTTGTCTATTTCCACTTTGAAATGAAAGAAGGTGAGGTTTTACAAAGTCAACGAACTTCTTCTTGAAGTTGCCTTTTTAAAGTTGCCATGTCCGTTCTACAAAGCCAGTGTCAATGTTTCCGCTGACAAACTCGACATGTTGCAGGAGTTCACGGTGGAAGGGAATTGTCGTTTGTATCCCTTCGATGCGCAGTTCTTCCAGAGCTCGTAACATACAGGCGATTGCCTGGTCCCGTGTCGGTTGGTGGACGATCAGTTTTCCTAACATCGAATCGTAATAAGGGGGGACAGTATAACCGGCGTGGACATGGGAGTCGAACCGAACCCCAAGGCCACCAGGGACAAAGATGTTTTCAATTCGGCCGGGTGAAGGGCGAAAGTTGTTAGCCGGGTCTTCGGCGTTAATTCGGCATTCGATAGCACACCCTTTTTGAACAATATCTTTTTGTTTGAAAGGGAGAGGCTCGCCAGCAGCGACACGAATTTGCGCTTGAATAAGGTCGATGCCGGTTACCATTTCGGAGACTGGGTGTTCGACCTGAATCCGGGCATTGACTTCGATAAAGTAGAAATTATTTTCTTGATCGACAATAAATTCGACCGTTCCGGCATTGGTATATTTGGCCTCTTTGACAAGACGAACGGCCGCATCGCATATCTCTTTCCGGGTCTTGGCAGGGAGCTTTGGCGCTGGACTCTCTTCAATCAACTTTTGGTGACGTCGTTGGGTTGAGCATTCCCGCTCCCAGAGGTGGACGACGTTCCCATGGTGGTCGGCTAGGACTTGGACTTCGACATGGCGGGGTTTTTGGACAAACCGCTCGATGTAAACGGCGCCGTTTCCAAAGGCTGCCTTGGCCTCTGTCTGAGCTTGTTGATAGGCATTTGAGAGAGCAAGGTCGTTTTCAGCGACACGCATCCCTTTGCCTCCCCCACCTGCAGTCGCTTTAATAAGAACGGGAAATCCGATCTCGTGAGCGACCCGTTTGGCCTCTTCTTCGGTCTCGATAAGTCCTTCACTACCGGGAACGACAGGGACCTTGGCTTTTCGGGCAAGGTTGCGTGCCCTGTTTTTGTCGCCGAGCATATCCATTGCCTCGGGGGTCGGACCGATGAATTCAATGTTGCAATCACGGCAGACGTTGTTGAAGTAGGCATTTTCCGCCAAGAACCCGTAACCAGGATGGATTGCAGCGGCGTTGCCAACTTCAGCAGCGCTAATGAGTTGATCGACCTTTAGGTAGCTATCGGCCGATTTGGCAGTACCGATGCAATAGGTCTCGTCGGCTAATTCAAGGTACCGACTTCCACGATCGCCTTCCGAAAAGACGGCGACCGTTTCGATTCCTAGTTCTTTACAGGCTCGGATAATGCGGAGGGCAATCTCTCCACGGTTGGCGACGAGTATTCGATTAAACATGAAATGTTATTCTGCAGAGAAGTGGAGGAAAATAGAGTTGATTTTCAATAGGTAATTCTGTTCGATGACAAGACCGATGACAAAACGTTATGGAAGCAAAAGTGTGATACCTCGTTTTATCATTCACCGTTTTGTAGTTCGCCGACGGCCAAAGCTGCCGCCCCCTCTTTGCCGAATCATTGGTATAGTTTCAACAACGTTGGCATAGTCATTTTCGGGCTCGCTTTTGGAAAACAAACCTGCCTCGGTATCGATTTTAGGTCGGTCGTCTTGTTTCGTCCTGTATGTAAGGCGTTGACTTTGAGTTTTGTCTCCGAGCTTTGTTGTCGCTACGTTTTGCTGGTGTCGATTTTAAAGAGAGGTTTTCCAAAATCGACAGGTTCCTCGTCTTGTACTAAAACGGCGACGATTTCTCCTGAAAAACCGGCTGGAATTTCGTTGAAGACCTTCATCGCCTCGACGATACAGATTGTTGCATCGTCAGAAACTTTGGTGCCGACTTTGG
Organism: Pirellulaceae bacterium; assembly: GCA_028066335.1. Classification (GTDB taxonomy): domain Bacteria; phylum Planctomycetota; class Planctomycetia; order Pirellulales; family Pirellulaceae; genus JALCBQ01. The sequence goes on along the minus strand of JALCBQ010000041.1, from coordinate 3,656 downwards.
CAAAAGGTTCTGCCTTTGGGTTTGCACGTGAGTAGAAGGTGCCGACCATAGGACTTGTGACAATTTTGATATTTGGATTCTCTTCATCTTTGGCAGGTGCAGTGCCTGTTTGAGGTGTTGTCGTCTCAGGTGTGGGAGCTGCCGACGGAAGAGGAGCGACGGGGGGAGGATAGGCGCTGGGCATTGGCGGGTATTGTTGTGGAACAACGGTGACTTCGGCACCGCCCCGTCGTAACCGGATTCTTTGGCCGTCATGTTTTAAATTGATTTCTGAAAGATCGTGCTCCTTCATGAGCTCGATGAGTTTTTGAATATTTTCTACGTCGAAAACCTCACTTGGTGATGGATTGGAATCGGTCACCTTCGATCTCCTGCGATGTTTGGTTTGAGTTTCTGGTAAGTCAAAGGATCTATGATAAAGGATATTTGACTACTCCGCTAGCCTCTTTATAACGATTGCCGTCGTTCTTTATGGCTCGATATTTTCGTGAAAATAGCCTTAAAACAGCTTTAGCCAGAGGGTCGCCACCAGAGAGTCGCTATTTTAGAGTTTGCCAACTATTTCAAGCTCATAATATTTCAATAAGGCAGCTTTCCAAGTCTTTGGGAAGAGAGGAGAGGTTTTCATGACCATCGTCAGTTACCAGTATATCGTCTTCAATTCGAACCCCACCCCACTCCGGGAGATAAATTCCGGGTTCGACAGTGACGACCATTCCGGGCTTGAGTATTGCGTCACTACTGGCCGAAATGCGTGGCATCTCGTGGACCTCACGGCCGATTCCATGCCCTAGTCCATGGTTAAATTGATCGCCGTAGCCGGCCTCTTTGATGAAGTCCCTGGCTGCGTCGTCGATTGCACTCATAGGAGCACCCGGTTTGATCGCTTCGATCGCTTTTTCTTGTGCGGTTAAGACGATTTGATAAATCTCCTTGAATTGATCAGTTACTTTTCCGTGGACAATCATTCGGGTCATGTCACTAATGTATTGGTTGTAACAGACTCCCCAATCGACGAGAATAAAATCGCTCGAACCGACCTCCTTGTCTGTAGGGATGGCATGCGGGAGGGCGGCCTGTTGGCCAACTCCTATGATTGAGGAGAAGCTGCACCCCTTTCCGCCAAGTTTACGAATCGTGTATTCGAGTGAGGCGGCAAGCTCTTTTTCAGTCTGTTTTGGCTGAAGTGAGTGCTTTAAAAGGGTGAAAGCTCTTTCTGAGAGTGCAATCGCTTTTCGAATCGTTTGAACTTCGGTTTCATCTTTTATTTCTCGCAATTCTTCAACGAGCCCACTTGTCGATTCAAGTTTTACCTTGGAGAGATCTTTGGTGAGGGTTTCATAGAGTTCGAGAGTTATCGAGGCCGCTTCAACGCCCAGGTTTGTAGCACCTATGTTTCGTATCGTTTCCAAGATCGTTTCAGTCAGCGAAGTGCCTGGGGGGCGCATAACGATCTCAAACTGGGGGCATTCATTTTGCAGGTGTTCTTCGTAACGGGGATCACTAAGGATGATCGCTTTAGAATCGGTGAGAAGGAAGTAGCTGTCGTGGCCAGTGAATCCAGTGAGGTAACCAACATTGGTTTCGTTGGTAATGAGGATAGCCGAGAGGCTGTTCTCGTCGAGCTTTTGCCGTAGTGCTTGAATTCGTTGGTTATTGGACATTGTGTTCTTTCGGGAGGAATGTTTTCAAAGGGTATTGAAGATATTGATTGCAAGGATGGAGGAAGATCGGTTAGGCAAGTAAGGGAAAGGAAGATTTTGTCGACGTCTAGGTGAAGAGATGATCCGATTTTTTAAGAAAGGTCTGATTCTGCTGAGCTTCTGAGAAGTTTTTTGTTGACGTGGAAGGGTTCTTTTGCTGTAATAAACTGTAATAAGAGGTGGCAGAGAAGTCACCCCGTGTGTTCCTACTTATCTGGAAGAAATATTAAATATTAAAGCGATATTCTAGTAACGGTCGACACTTTTTAAAAGTGCTTTCCTTTTCTTGAGCTCGAAAAGATGTTATTCTTTTGAGACTTGCAAGAGAGGTTTTGGCCGATTTTGGGAGCCACCCTTTTTAATATTCGTTCCTTTTCTCTTTTTTATCGGTCTTTACGAAGGCTGATACGGGCTTTATGTGGTTAATTCCGGCAACGGCAGTCTTTGGCTATCTTTTCTGTTTTATCTTAACTCCGATCGTACGAAAGATTGCCCGGTTTCTTGATTTTGTCGACCGCCCCGATGGTTTGCGTAAGACACAGAGTGAGCCGATTGCTCTTGGCGGTGGTGTTGGGGTCTTTCTGGCCGCCTGCTTTGCGACGACACTTTCATTTTTCTTGGCTGCCGAGTTACCCCTTCGTGTTTTCGAAGAATCTTTGGCAGATCTTGCAAACATGGCCTTTGCCAGTACCTATGTTGGCCTCGCTTTAGCAGCTGTTCTGTTGGGGTTGCTGGGCCTTGTCGATGATAAATACGGGATTCGAGGGGTTTACAAGTTATTGGGCCAACTAGTTGCAAGTGCCCTGGTCGTTTTTTGGGGGCAAGGGCAAATTTTTCAAAATGTAGGCGTTGCAGGCTTTGATATAGAAATTGGCCACCTCGGTGGTCCGATAGCAATCGTGTGGCTAATCGCTGCGATCAATTCATTTAATTTACTCGATGGTGCCGATGGCCTTGCGAGCAGCATTGGAGCGATATTCGCTTTAACGATCGGATTGATGGCAATTTTTACGGGACACCTTTTAGCCGCCGTTATTGCTTTTTCAATTGCGGGTGCTCTCTTTGCCTTCCTTTACTACAACAGTAGGCCGGCGTCGATCTATCTCGGTGATGCCGGGAGTATGGTGATCGGCCTAGTGCTAGGGAGTCTGGCCCTCTTCTGCTCAGTTAAAGAAGCGGCTGTTGTTTCGTTTTCAGTCTTCTTTGCAATCTGGGCGATTCCACTCCTCGATGCAGGAGCAGCAATTATTCGGCGAAAAATGACGGGCCGGAGTGTTTATGCGACCGACCGGGGACATATTCACCACCGTATGTTGACTGAAGGGCTCTCGGTTCCGCAGACGGTCGCTCTTATTACGGCTTTGTGTCTTATAACCTCATTGGGATCGCTTTTAAGTGTTTACACAAAGACGAGTCTTTGGAGTTTTTTAGCAATTGGTTCTGTCTTGGGAATATTGGTTGTTACTCGCCTCTTTGGGCGTACCGAATTGATGTTAATTAACCGACACTTCTGGTCTTTCGGACGCCATTTAATCGATTCTAGTGGCGAACGTAAGACGAGCCTTCAGCTTCAAGGCTCACTCGATTGGGAAAGTATTTGGGATAAATTGCTCGATGGTGTCGAGCATTTTCAAATAAAACGCCTTTCGCTAAACCTTTCGTTGCCAGTTCGCCACGAAGATTTTTATGCCTCCTGGAAAGGAGCTTATAATCGACGCTCTGCTCGTTTGTGGCGTATTGAAATACCGTTGTTTGCTGGAGAAAAAATTGTTGGTCAATTCTCCGTCGTTGGTGAACATGGAGGAGAAAATAGAGCGAGCACAGAGACGGTAAACGAGTTTCTCACTTTCTTTGGGCCGATAGAAGAAGAAATAAGCAAAATGTTGCGAGCCGAGGAGGCCGCTACCGAAGAAAGGTCTAAGAGTGATGATTCATCTAAGGACAAGTCAGCTA
>JALCBQ010000040.1 GCA_028066335.1 Pirellulaceae bacterium | reverse complement strand
ATCAGTTTGCTCTGAGGGTGCAATAAAATAGACATTGTTCATCTCGTATAAAAATTTTCGAACATGGAGAAACACAAAAGAGGCAACTTACAAGGGTTACCTGCGATGAAAGTTATTTATTAGGGTTTGGTCTTTTGTAATTTTTTACATATTTGTTAAGCCAATATTCCCAGCGAGCCCACATGTCGACGATTGTCTCTTGAGCGGCGGGGCCGTGGGCCTCATAAGGATACATATAAAGGGCGGCCGGTTTGCCAAGGCCATCAAGAGCATGGAACATACGTTCGGAGTTAATGGGGAAAGTTCCAACATTGGTGTCGTCGATCCCGTGGTACATTAGCAGCGCACCGTTGATCTTGTTCGCTGATAAAAAAGGTGAAAGTCCCAGATAGACTTCTTTGGCATCCCAGATATATCGCCGTTCCGATTGAAAGCTAAGAGGGGTCAGGGTTCGGTTATAGTTCCCGTCACCGGCGATACCGGCTTTAAAGAATGGGGTATGGGCCATTGCATTGGCAGTACCAAAGGCGCCATAACTGTGACCACCTAGCCCCAGACGATCACGGTCGGCGATCTCACGACGATCGAGTTCATCAATGACCGCCCAGAGGCCGTTGCGGAGATCTTGGATAAAGTTGTTATTTATTGCACCTGCTTCACCAAAAATGGGGATGTCGGGTTCAACAATGACATAGCCAATTTGGGTCAGGTGGGCCATGGCTCGGTTGGATGGCTTGGCAAACCGTTGTGAGTTGCCACGACTACGGTTGGCCGAACGGTCATACGCTTCCTGGCTCTCATACTCTCGCGGATAAAACCAGAACATTGCAGGCAATTTATTTCCGTGGTCTGGGTTTTTGGTTACTTTGACCCAAAATTGTTTTCCATCAACGCGTTCGACTCGAAACCGTTCTGTAACAAGCTTTCCAAACCAGGGGGTGTAATTCACATTATTGGTTAATTTTGTTCGAGATTTTTTCTCAAGGTTATAGACATATGAATCGGGGACGACTGTTTTGAGTTCGCGAGAGGTGTAAACTTCTGTGATATTATTACCACCGGTAGCAAGGATTTTTTCGAGCATTGTGCCGTCACCGGTGAAGAGGCGGGTTACTGTACCACTTTTAATTTCGACCTTTTCTATATACGGTTTGGCTAATGCGATCTCCTCACTCCCCCCTTCTTTACTCTCCTCTTCTTTTTTGGGGGCAGGTTCATCTCCTTGAAAATAGACTTCGCCGTCGCTAGAAATACGAACGACTGGAAGGCCGGAAGGCCCTATTTGGGTCATAAGCCTTCCTCGACTCACACCGACTCTTTTTTCTTGATCTTTGCTATCTTGGGAATCTTTTTTCTTGTCGTCTTTAGGGCCGTCCTTTTTATCCTCTGATTCTTTTTTACCATTTTCGCGTGGTTTGGCTTTAAAGATAACATTTGTTTCAGTCGGGTTTTTTAGATCGACGACGGTAATAGTACGGCGACCTTCTATAGTCTGGGTGAGAAAGAGTGTTTGGGCATCGTCTGAATACTGAACGTTGTTAATAGCCGTCTCACTCGCATAGAGGATTTTGATATCATCTTTACCAAAGGGAGGAAGCCAATGCATTACGCGGTCTTTGAGAACCGGTTTTTTCGCCGAGCTTTTATCGTCCCCCTCTTCTTTTAGGTCGCCTGAGTTTTGATCGTCAGATTCTTTCTTTTTAGGGGCGGGCGTCGGTTCTTTTTGTAAGAAAGAGAGGCCGTTTCCGTCGACTCGCCATGTGAGGCTACGTTTTGGTGCCTCTTTGTCCCCTTCTTCGTCCGGTTTCTTTTCGTCTTTTTGAGGTTTTGGTGTCGCCTTGGCATCGTTGGCGATTGTTGGTTCTTTGAGTTCTTTTTCCGAGAGTGTCTTTAGAACCTTCCCTTCGATATCAATCAGTTCTTCTACATTTCCAAAGCTCTGCATTGGGGAGTGGTAGGAGAACGGTCGGCGCATTTTTGTCGTTCTAAAGTACTGCCCATTTGGGGCCATGTCGACTTTAAGGAACATCGCCGGTTTACCTACGTTTGTAATTTTTCCTGTTGCAACTTCAATCAGGGCAAGCTGGCCTGTCGAGAGGTATTCGAGAAGGTCTTTATCGTGTGGGGTTTGGAGTAAAAACCGAAATGTCCTGGCAGGCGTTTTTCCACGGCGGGTAAGGCGTAGTGTCGGGCTAGGGGCGACTGCTGGCATGTGTGGGTAGAGTTCCCCTTTGGGGTCGTGTCGTAAGACGGTCGAGATATGCTTCCCATCGTGAGTGAATTGAAAACTGGCTACGTGGCTGGCAACGACCGGGATCGTGGTAAGTTGAGAGGTCTTCCCTGTTTTCGAATCAGTGAGATAAATATGGGTCGCATCGGGTGTGAGGACATAAAAGGCGAGGTGGTCGCCACTGGGGGACCACCTCGCCCCCGAGACGCGTGCACCTTCGGGGATTTTAACAGAAACTTTTTTACCTGTTTCAGTTTGGTAAAGTTCATATCCGACATCGTTTCGGCTGGAGAGAGACCATTTCCGAATCGCTTTGGGATCGAGAGTCGTCTCGGCCAAGATGACCTTGGGGGAGGCAAGGAGTTTAAGCGAGGGCATCCCGTCTTTGACGGGAAGGAGAAAAGTTGTACCGTTTGGACTCTGGTTTGAGAAGGTGACGTTTTTATGCCACGGGGCGAGGACTGATTTTTTGAGAACTTCACTCGGCTGAAGGTAATTTTCGGCGTCTATGAGAACTTGTTGAGCGAAGCTATTTGAATTTAGACAAAACAAAATGCAAAGGGTAAGCCGCCCTAGCGGTAACCTCTGGTATGGTGCTGGAAGTCGAGAAAACAGACAGCGTGGTTTCATGGAAATCTCCTTGCGGGGGGGGGGCTCAACTGGTAGGACAAAGGTTAGGTAAAATTGAGTGCAGGATGTCGTAAGCTACAGTGTGTGAAAGGGAGCCTCTTGGCAAAGGGAGGAAGTGAAGAGATCTAAAAGGTGAGCTGATCGTCGCAGAAAGGAGGGAGTACAACCCTAGCCTGTTTTTGTTTTTATACAAAATTTGCCACAGAACACCCGCAGAACACAAAGTATGAAGGGGCAAGACTACTTTGCGCAAATTACCCCAAACAGGCAGCTTCTCATTATAATTCTTCTGCCTTTGAAGAGTCAAAACTATTCTTGAGAAAAGGGCCCCCTTTTTTCTCTTGCGTAGCCTAGGGGAGGTCCCCAATGAGAAGCTTGGGTAGCTTTCTTTTGAGTTTTAGAAAACCCTCGCGAGTAATGGCCGTCTCTTGAACGAGAAGGTGTTTCAGGTTTTTCAGACTCTCAAGATGGACCAGACCCTGATCTGTTGCTTTGGTTCCGAAAAGCCAAAGGACCTCCAGGTCTTTCATTTCAGATAAATGGGCCAGGCTATCGTCGTTTAAGGAGGTGTTAGAAAAATCAAGTTCGCGAAGAGCGGTAAGGCCCTTCAGGTGAGAGATGGAATCGGCACTAATAGGGGTCGATTCGAGGTTTAGCTGTTTGAGCTCTTTCAAAGTCGCTAACGACTCGACCCCTTTGTCACTAATTTGAGCATGTGACAGATCGAGCCAAAGGAGGTTTGGATAGACCTCAAGTTTAGCAAGAGCTTTATCAGTAACCTCGGTATGACCGAGGGAAAGGTTAAAAAGCTGATCGCCAGGACGTAGAAATTCAAAATCTGCGTCGGTAACGTTGAGATATTTTTGATACTCAAGGTCGAGCTTTTCATAACTATGGTCCGTTAATTTTGCCAATGTTTTAAGGTTGGCCCTGCCAGCATAAACTTCGATCAGATATTTTTGTAAGGCAGGGCGATATTTGCCGTTTTGAGCATTCATAAAAAAGTGGCTTAGGCCCGCTGACTGGCTATAGATTTTTCGAATGTTCTTGTCGGTTTGTAGCGTTGTTTGCGAATGGGCCGTTAGTGTCTTCAAAGGGAGATAAAACTTCTCATTAAGGGCCCGATACCGGGCAAACTGGAGCCGGTCGGCATCAAAGCCACCCAGCGTTACATAGTTGTCGTAGTAAGCGATCGATTCCATATAGATTGCAACCCCTTCGACAATCCAAAAGTTACTACGGATACCAGCTTTTCCCGGTTTGTTTCGGCCAACACCACTCTCTTGAAACAATTGGTGGGTCGCTTCGTGAAGCCAGGTCGCTTCATTTTGGTGGCTTGACGAGTTGTTGAAAAAATAGGCCCGTCGATCGTCGACCAAATAGATACCCCTAGAAATTCCAAAGGCGTCGTTGGTTTTCATTTCAGGATGAAGCCGCTCGAGCTGTCGTTGATATTCTTCCTGGTTTTCAAAGAGTACAACCTGGAATTTTTTCCTTGGCAGGGAAGCACGCCAGTTTTGTTGGTACTGTTGATTAAGAACCGACTTGGTAAAGCAGTATTCAGGAAAGAGTTGAACCCACAAAGTATACAGTTGTTCCAGTTTTTGCCCTAACTCTTCTCCTTTCTGTCGACTCGTATTTGTTTCGATCTGAAAATGACGGGTTTGGATATCCCAATATTGTCCTCTTTCCCAGTTGAAGGCAGGATGTTGTTTCAGGGGTGTTCTTACCTTGAACTGTTTCCCCGGGATCGTCCATCCTCCAGATTCATCAAGATGAAACCCTAAAAATTTTCGGGCTTGAGTGTGGTTTGGATCTTCATGAAGGACCTCATAAAAGAGGGGGTAGGCGAGCTGCCACTTTTTTTCCTGGGCAAGTTTATTCGCTAAGTTAAAAAGTTTTTGAGCCTGCTCCTTTCGAAGGTCGTGCCACTCTTTTTCCCAGGGGGCGTTTTGATTATCTGTCGTTGTTTTCGTCGGAGAGGTTATTCGGGTGATTTCTTTAGGGAAAAAGAGGTATTGTCGTTTTGGGTCTCGATGAATAAACCACTCTCGGACTTTCCTGGCATTCTGGGTGTTACCTTCGGCCTCCAGTCGATCGGCTAAGTGGGTGAGTCCTTTGGCAAAATCTTGATCGATTTCATTTCGACCGATTGAGTCGACGGTTCTATTTGCCGGTTTGGCGAGGTCCACTTTTTGAGAGGTTTGTCGGATCGGAAGTTGAGCCTGGGCGTGGAGATGCGCTGCGCTTGGTATGGAAAAGAGAGGAATTGCCGAGAAGAAGTGACCACTACCCAGACAAAGGGTAACGAGCAGGATGGCCGAAAATAATGGCGGGAAAAATCTAGAGAGGCCTTTTATGCCTAGGTTATAAGGGAAAGGGGAGAGAGGTTTCACCGATAGGCTCCTGTGTACTTTAAGAGAGGGGGAGGAAACTCAAACGTTTCTTCGTGGCCTAAACTTAGTTGTGGCAATATTTTAACAAGATTTAGGAAAAAACAAAACAACAAATGATCGGTAGCCTTTCAGTGAAGGGGGAGAAGAGCCTTTTGTATCTAAAACTATTTGCAAATAGTAGGCTATAGGTTCTTAGCCATAATGGATGGGATGTTCCTTGGTCGTTATTTTGATGGCTGGATGACAAGGGTGTCGCCTTGGTGTTGTTTTTGCCCAAACGATACGACTTTAGTATTTTACTGGCTGTTTGGGGGTCTGCGCTCTCGCTGGGGCGAGGTGCCTGAATCTGAACAATCTGATCCTCTGTGTACCGACACTTTAGCAGGATAAAGGGATTCGGAAAGTTAAGCCAAAGGGCTTTCGCAGAGGACTCTTGGCGATAATCCAGGAAGATAGCGAAAGGCGATTTTTTCGGACGAAATTGTAAAACGCTACTTGAAGGCTTTCTACAAAGTAAAGTAGAATGTCATGTTTTCCACAAGAAAAATCGATTGCTTATAACAGTTTAATAGCACGTTTATAGGGAAAGTTAGAGCGAGTGGGTACGAAGAAAACAGGTAAAGGTCGTCGTAAATTAGGCCGTAAGAAACGTCGTATGCGTGCTAAAATCCGTCATCGTAAGAAATAGTCGTGTGCCCTTGAATCCTTTTGGATGTTTCAAGGCCGGTTTTCTTACTCTTTGAATCTGTGTTGTTGATCTCCTTCTTTGAAGGCTCGGTGTTTGAAGACCGGGTGTTTGAAGGTTGTGCAAAATGGGGTTCTGCCGGCTGGAATTTTGATAGCTGGTTTTGAAAGACGGGGCCGTGTGCTCTTTTGTCGTGGTAACCTTTTGGCGGTAACCTTTTGGGATGAAGGTTCTCATTGCCTTCTGGAGGGGGCTGTTCGCGACACTCAGAAGGGTCTCATGGCCGACTGTTTTTATGGAGAGATGAGTAAGTGCCATTGAGGATTTAGCAAGGAGAAAGCAAACGCGCCAATGGCAAAATAGTGCCAATAAGAGTTGTTTGATTTATTTATAGATGTGGCCATAGCAAAGAGTCCACCTTTTTAAAAAGGTGGACTCTTTTTGTGCTGATTGTTTTAATCGCCTGAATCTCTCTTCTTCTTTAAATAGTCTGTATTGGCTATTCTGACGAGGAGGATTGGAAACAGAGTCTGGTTTTGGCCTGTCTTAGCAAATTAATTACTGAAAAAGGCCGATTTTCACCATGTTTTGGTAGAAAATGGGCCCTTTTGAGTCTGTTTTTCTACTTGTATCAGGGGGGCGATTACCTTTTAGAAGGGGTATTCTTGCGAGATTTTTGGGAGAGGATTTGTTGGGAATAGAGAAAGCCAACCACAAGAACCACAATCAAGAGAGCAGTAGCCCCTGCGTGGACCGGCTCGGTAAGGTAGTGGACTGGTGAGTGAGAGCCGCCACCATCTCCATGGCCTGGGTGGGCGTAAGATGTTTCTAAAAAGGAGGTTAGAAAGAATACAAAACTGACAGGAAGGTATAAGCCGTAGCGGTAAATGAGCGACATGAAAGGGATCTCTTTATAATTCGAGGAAAGAGAAAGGGAACCAGTCGACGAATTTAGCATTTGCTCGGGTTAACGGCAAGGGGGAGTGAATTAGATAGGCCGACTAATACCGTAGGGGTAAGGATATAAAGTGCCAGAAATAGGAATATGCCTAAACCAAAGAGGCCAAGGTTAAGTAGTCGGAATCGCTCACTGGAAAGGCCAACGCCAAAAGCAATGACCTCAGCCAAAAGGTAACCAAACCAAAAAGAAGTGGGAGAGATTGGAAGGAGATATGAGGGTGTAGGTATAGTACCAAAAAAATAATTTGAGCTAAACATAAAGCCCACAATGCGCAAAGTGAAAAACAGGAGGGTAACGCATATGGTGAACTTTTCAAACGATGTCAATTGTGGTTTCTCTGATTCGTGGAAAAGCTCAACAAGGGGAGCCTTGGCTACCGCCTCTTCGGAAAAGGGATTTGGCTCGTTATCGAGCTGTTCGGTCGAGATCATAGGAGAAGTTCTATCGGAAAGCGAATTATAGGAGTTCTTCTATAGTAGTGTGGTTTAACTCGTCTTGCGTGAGTATACAAGAGGGATGCTACGACCACAACTTTTATGTTGCAAAAAGGCAAAATGTTGCCTGAGAAAAACATCGGATCGCCCCAAATGAGGGCAATTGCCACCAATGTTATCGATTTTCGATATTTTAAAAAAAAAGGCCCTATTCTTGTTTGACTCAAAGGATATCTGACATAGGTTTCAAGTGTCAGTTGGGCTTTTCTGCCACGTGGTAGGAAGCTTTGACAAATGCCTGCAATGGCCTCCGTCCTCGAAAGGGCAAACCATCTGCGAAGATGGGGCGCAAAGCCAAGAGGGCCAATAATTATGTTGGTAGCCTGGTTGCCGAAAGGGGGAAGTATTTTCCGCTAGTGGTTTCAGGGTGAGGAGAGAGGCAGCAAGTTTTGCAAACGGACATCCTGTTTTGCGGGCAGCTGTTTTTACAGCTTAGGGGTGTTATGCGTCGTTTGTTTTTTGTCTAGCTACGAAGAGTAGCCACTTATCCCGGAGGAAACTATGAAGATCCTAACACAGAGAGTACACCGATTCCTCGTATCCGAAGATGGCCCAACCGCAGTAGAATATGCTGTAATGTTGGCCCTCATTGTGATTGTATGTTTAACAGCTATTCAGGCGATCGGTACCAACGCCAATACGACCTTCCAAGGCGTGGCCGATGAGCTTGGCTAAGGTAGTAGCCCTGCCTTTTGGGGCAGAATTATTATAAGGGTATTAGTCCCCTTGTTATTGCAAGTTAGTTCCCCACTCGGTTTTTTGCCTAGTGGGGATATTTTTCGGTAATCATCTTCTCTATTTGCGACCTAGACTTCAGTAGAGCAATGTAAATATTGGAGAAAAAAGAGTATTGGCATGTTTTATTTCATTTCCAGCGATCAATTCATACAGATGTTTGAGATGGTATTTTACTTTCTCACCATGGGTGCTGCGATGATCAGCTATTTGTTCGGTATGCGAATTTCGTAATCTTTGGTTGAAGTTTGAAACTGGGATTTTTGACGTTAAGAAGATTCGTTGTTGCCTAGGTAGTCGTTTAGGCTTTCCCACTAAAAGTGGACGTAAGTTGGTGGAAAAAGAAGGCTGGCCCTTATGATTCGGGCCTTTGTATGGTCGTAATTTGTACAGAGTAAGTTTAAGGCGTTTGCCAGTAGAGCAATTGCCACTTCTTCGGTGTTTTTCTTCCTTTTTCGTTTGCCGGTCCTCAAATGAAACCTATGTTTCAGGTAGAGCGAACTCCTAGGAGAGATTTTTGTAGTTAGAAACTCTACGAAAGAGTACGCCGATTATTTTTGGGGTTTTGTTGGATCGGTTTGCCAGCAATATTTTTGTACAAAGTAAAAACAACTTATAACATGAAAGTTTCTCTGAGGGTTCGCCATGGATATCGTAGAAGGCTTGGTATCGGTTATGTTAGCCAATTGGCCTGTCTGGTTTGTAACGATCACTCTAATTGTCGCTGCTGTCATTGATGGATTTCAATTACGGGTGCCAAACTCGATTACTTTTCCAATGATTATCAGCGGTTGGGTTTTTAGTGCCGCTGCTGGTTATGTCGGTGGGTTCGAGTGGTGCGAAGGGCTTGCATGGTATCAGTGTTTGGGATACAGCCTTTTGGGTTCGATCGTCGGCTTATTGTTACTTTTACCTGCCTATGCGATCGGTGGTATGGGTGCCGGCGACGTCAAGCTAATGGCCGGTATTGGTGCTTGGATGCATTGTACGACAACCATTTATTCCTTTGGTATTTCGGCAGTCATAGGTGCTATTTTAGCTGTCGGCATGGCTTTTTATGTTCGAGGGTTTAAGAAACACTCGACTCAGTTCTTTAGTATTTTTAATGAAATTATGACGATCAAAGATCCCGTGGCCCTTTCTGAAATTGCGGCCGAGCGAAAGCCAACGATGTTGCTTTTGCCCTATGGAATTCCAATTGCCATGGGAACAATCGGCTATTTTATTGTTAACGGAATGTTGGTCTAGAAACACCTTTTCCACATCAAGTGTAGTTGAAGTATGAAGAGCAACAGACGAATAAAAAAGAGACGCCATGGTGCTGCAGTCGTCGAGTTTGCGGTTGTTGCCCCTCTATTTATCATGTTGGTTTTTGGCATGATTGAGTATGGGCGAATGGCAATGGTTCAACAGGTGTTAACCAATGCTTCACGAGTGGGGGCAAGAAGAGCTGTTATTGACGGTGCCACTTCTAGTGAAATTCAAACAGCAGTTAACGATTACCTATCATCGGCAAAGATTAGCGGTGCGACTATAACGGTTAGTCCGAATGATCCGAGTAGCGCCTCGTATGGAGACCCAATAAGTGTCTCGGTCTCGGTCGATTTTAGTCAAGTCAGCTGGCTCCCATCGCCAATGTATTTAGGAGGGACTCAACTCGAAGGGCAGGCTATTATGCGCAGCGAGATCATTCGATAAAGCCCCAGGTGATATATAAAAGTAGCAGGAAATTCATACTATGCGAACAAAGCCTTTGATTTTAATAGTGATTGCTCTCGGCTGCGGCCTTGTTGCGTCGATCGGTATTACCGAGGCGATTCGTAAACAAGCCGGTTCCGGAAACGATATCGAAATGGTAAAAATTCTCGTTGCAAAGACAGAGATTAGTACCAATGACGATCTAACGACTGAAAATGTTCTCCTTGAGGAATGGCCTAAGAACAGGGTCCCCGAGGGAGCCCTGATGAAAGTTGAAGATCTCCAGAAGAGATATCCGAACCAAAGAATGTATCCCGGTGACCCAATCCTTGAGCAAAAGCTTATGGATACCAAAGGGGATATTACCCGTAAAATTCCAGAGGGTTTTCGTGTTTCTCCTGTAAAAGTGACAACCGACTCAGGTGGGGCAGGTCTTATCCAACCTGGTGACCGAGTCGACGTTTTAGTTTATTTAAAGAAAAGTAAAGAGATTCCAAAAACCGAAACCCGTACAATCTTGGGTGATATCGAGGTTTTTGCCATTGATTCGAAAACGATTCGAGATACCGATGAGACGGGAAAGCAGTTTAGTGCAAAAACAGTCTCTCTTTTGGTTGAGCCAAGTCAAGTTGAAACTTTGATGCTTGCAGCAGAGCTTGGGAAAATTAAACTTGTCCTTAGGCGACCTAATGATTCAAGAGACGATCTTACCGACGGAGCCGATATCTCCAACATTCTTAACGGTGTAACCGAGCAAGGGATGTCTGGCCGACAAGAAAAAGGTCTTTCGGGGAACCCTTTGGTAACCAAAACGGGGCTCCATTCTGGCCAAAGTGGTATGCTCGAATTTATCAATGGTGAGAACCAAAAACGGGCAGGTGGCGTATTTGGCAACCTTTTTGGTGCCCAAGAGGACAAAAAGACTCAAAATACAGAGTCCACAAACATATCCACAGACGAAAAAACTCAAAAAGAGCCGATGAAGCCGGTATGGACGATGTCGATTCATTCGCCGGGTGGGGTTCAGTCTTTTCACTGGAGCGACAAAAGTTCTTTACCATTGCAGCTACAAGGCAACAGTGGAGCCGATCTTCTCGGTCTTGGGGAGCTACCGGCAGATGAAAAAGACTTTTCCAGAGAAGAGGACCTTGCAATAGAAGAGCCCCCTCTTCCAGATCAAATCAAAATTCCTGATTCGGTCAAGAACGATCCAGAAGGTGCCGGAGCCCACTTTTCGCTTCCTGCAAATATTGGAACAAACTTGTAGTGTGGCTCGCTAGGTGCCGATAAAGAAGACAGGTACGCAGAAAAGGATCTTTTTTGCCTGAAATCTTTTCCTAAATCCCCTGCTTTAACGGTGTGTCTGTGAATTCAGAAGAATTTTGCCGTTCAATGCGAAGGAATACTAAAGAGAATTCTACGGATGGAAAAATACCACAATAGCGCATGGATTGTGCCAGAAGTTCCCCATTGGTTAACCCGAGTTTCTCAGGAACTGGGAGCTTTAAGGCTGGGGAAGGCTGTATTTGGCCTGCTCTTGGTTGTATTGGGAACGGCTCCTTGTCTCGCACAACAGTTGGCACTTTCTCAATCGGATGTTACTTATAAAGTCTCTGCGCCAGTACAACGACTCGAAATGATTATCAACACGAGTCGAATTCTAACTCTTGACAATAATG
This sequence comes from Pirellulaceae bacterium, assembly GCA_028066335.1. GTDB lineage: Bacteria > Planctomycetota > Planctomycetia > Pirellulales > Pirellulaceae > JALCBQ01. Next base: position 10,536 of record JALCBQ010000040.1, on the reverse strand, counting down.
TGCCCAAATTACTCGTGGCAAATCCCGAGTTACTTACTGCGACTCCATTGGCACCGAATCAAATCCAGATATCTGCTCTTAAGACAGGGGTGACGCAGCTGAACCTTTGGGATGAATCAGGACAAGTTTTTACAATTGACGTAATCGTCATGGGCGATGCACGAGAGCTTGCCGATATTTTGCGGGCAGAGTTTCCCGATACGTCACTGCGCGTTCGACCATTGCCAAACAGTGTCATGATTTCTGGATACGTCCCACGTAGCGAAATGGTAAGCCAGATTGTTGCAATTGCCGAAGATTATTATCCAAAGGTTCATAACAATATGTCCGTTGGTGGTGTCCGCCAAGTTCGGTTAAACATTAAGATTATTGAAGTTTCTCGTTCAAAGCTCCGCTCTTTAGGAGTCGATTGGTCAAAAATGACGGGAAATGATTTTGTAACTTCAGGGGTTTCAGGGCTTATCAATGCCGCAACAACGACCTCGGCAACAGGAGATACCATGCGGTTTGGTATCGTCGGAGATAACTCGGCGAATACTTTTTATGCCTACTTGGAAGCGCTGCAGCGAAATAACCTGGCCAAGGTCTTGGCCGAACCGACGTTAGTTACCGAAAGTGGCCGTGCAGCTAGTTTTAACGCTGGTGGTGAGTTTCCCATTATTATCCCGCAAAGCTTGGGAACGGTTTCAGTCGAGTACAAAGAGTTTGGCACACGGGTTGATGCAGTACCGATTGTTTTGGGAGATGGACGAATTCATTTACAAGTTCGCCCACAGGTAAGTGAAGTCGACGCGGCTCGGAGTGTCACTATTAACAATACAACGGTCCCTAGCCTTTTAACCCGATGGGTTGACACAGCAGTCGAAATGAAGGCGGGCCAGACTCTTGCCTTGGCTGGTTTGGTTCAAGAGAGAGTCGAGGCTCAAAACCGAGGCGTCCCTGTTTTGGCAGACATGCCCTGGGTTGGTTCGGCCTTCCGAAGTGTCAAAGAAGAAGTGAATGAGATTGAACTCTTGATTCTTGTTACTCCGGAGCTTGTTGACGCAATGGATGCTGAACAGGTACCCTCCAACTTTCCCGGCCAAAGTACAACGAGCCCGACAAACTATGAGCTTTATATCAATGGTGAACTCGAAGTGCCACTTTACGGCCAGTGCTTGGACGGTACATGTAACGAATGTAGCCGTTGCCAGACACAAGGACATGGGCAACATGTTTTACCGGGGTTCTCACTTTTAGGTGAACAAACTAGTGGAATAGTCACTGGCTCACAAGTTCAGTGGAGAGAAGGCTCTCTTGTTCGTCAGAATTCTGGACAACATCAACAGGGACAGGTACTCCTAGAAAATCAACACCACTCTTCCTCTCACGGAGGACCAAAGCTTGTGTCACCGAAACAACAGCAAGAGAGTAGAATTGTACCAACGAAAATACCAGTTACTTATAGAAACCAAAACCAACGGCAAATGGTTATAAATTCCAATGATCAACGACAAACTTTGCCTCTATGGGGTGCTCAAAATCGAGGTCAAGCAGCTAATAGCTCTGGTAAACAAATTGGTCTTATCGGTCCGACAGGTTATGGGATCATTCGATAGGGCTTTCAAAACTAACAGGAACAAAAGAGAAGTCGGGTAAAGCGTTGCTACCTTTTTCAAAAAACAAATACTAGTGGATGTTAGAGTAATAGAATGAGTAACGTATTACGTCTGGCGGTTGTTGATCCACACGACAGTTCGCGAGAGTTTTTGAAGTCGATGCTTTTAGGGATGGACATCGTCTGGCTTGAGGCAGAGTGTTCTCGTTATGAGTTTTTTACAGATGTCGTGAACCAAACCTCGCCTGAGGTTGGTATTGTTGCCCTTGATAGTGACCCTGAAAAGGGCTTGGCTCTTCTGGAAGATTTACGCAATGAGGCCCCTAATTGCCAGATATTGGTCACTAGTAGTAACAACGACAGTCAGTTAATCCTACGGGCCATGCGAGCAGGTGCCAAAGAGTTTTTAACACTTCCTCTTGAGGTAGAAGATTTAGTCAGTTCTCTTGAAAGGATTGGTTCACTCTCAAGTACGGAGGGGAAGACAAGGGGGTCTTCGGTAATTGCAGTAGCCGGCGTAACGGGTGGAGTCGGTTCAACAAGCCTTGCTGTCAACTTAGGATGTGTTTTGGCAAATCAGCCAGGAAACTCGGTTGTCGTAATGGATATCGACCTAGCCCTTGGCGATGCCGATGTTTATCTTGATGCGATTCCAGACTATACTTTGGTCGACGTTTCACAAAATGTTTCTCGACTTGACTTTGCATTATTAAAACGTTCGTTGACGAAGCATTCTTCCGGGGTTTATTTGTTACCACGGCCGATTCAGCTACAAGAATGTCAAGACATTCAAGAGGAAGGATTGCGTCGAGTCATTGGTCTACTTAAAGCCTCTTTTTCACACCTTGTTATTGATGTTTCCAAAAGCTTTAGCCCTTTGGACATGGTTGCACTCCGTTCGGCAAGCCAAATTTTGTTAGTCACACAACTCGATTTGCCATGTTTGCGAAATGTTGTCCGCCTCTTGATGTCTTTCGATGAAGAACCAGAGCTCAAAGAAAAAATTCGAGTTGTCATGAATCGTGTTGGTTTAAACAGTGGCCAGATTTCGCTGAAAAAAGCTCAGGAAACAATTGGAAGAGAAATTTACTGGCAGCTTCCTAACGATTATAGAACAATGGTTGAGGTTCGTAATAACGGCGTACCCCTCATTGAGCAGGCCCCAAAGGCTGGAATAACCCAGTCGGTTATTGCCCTTGCAGATGCCCTTATGGGGAATGGCGAACAGACCTCTCAAGAGATTGGCACTAAAGCGAACTGGTTTAATTTTTGGGGAAAGAAGAAAGAGCAGGTAACCTAGTTTTTCCAATGAATGGTTTTAAAGGCAGGGCTCAAAATCATCCTTTCTAATACCGAGTTTCCGTATATATAACGACCTTCATTTGAAGGTCGTTTTTTTCTAAAAAACCGGAAGCATCAAGGCGGAATAACCGGGGTAATCGATAAGTTCTCCCTGTGTGATTGTCTGAATAGGGCATAAGTAGGGATAAAATAGCTTCTTTCTATCTGTTTCGTCTTACACTTTTGAGCGTGAATCTCTAGAGGGCAAAGGTTTACGGAAAAAGTAGGGCAGTTTTATCGAAGCAACCGTTGCCGCGATAATACAGAACTAAGGACAAGCAGAAATGAAGAACGACTCTCCTATGCTCAACACTGATGAAAAAAAATCACAAGAGTTTACCTCGCTTAAGCAACGTATCCACTCCAAACTAGTTGACAAACTTGATCTCACAAAAGTCGGTGAACTCAAAGGGGATTCACTACGGAGGGAGGTACGGCTGATCGTTCAGCATCTTTGCGATACAGAAGATACTTTACTAAATCGTAGTGAACGAGATCGTCTCATTGAAGAGGTTCTTGATGAAACATTTGGGTTAGGCCCTCTTGAGATTCTTCTTAAAGATACAACGATCAGTGATATTCTTATCAATGGTCCTAAAGATATTTTTGTCGAACGAAAAGGCCAGATGGAACGCGCACAGATCGAGTTTCGGGATAACGCTCACCTTTTGCAGATTGTTGACCGGATCGTCTCGAAAGTTGGCAGACGTGTTGATGAAGTCTCACCAATGGTCGATGCCCGCCTTGAAGACGGTTCTCGTGTAAACGCGATTATTCCGCCACTGGCACTTGATGGGGCGGCTGTCTCTATACGTCGCTTTGGTTCGAATCCGTTGCGACTGGAAGATTTGCTTAACTACAAGGCGTTCACTCCGGAAATGGTTATGTTGCTCGAAGGTGCCATGAAGGCTCGGTTGAATATTATTATTTCAGGTGGTACTGGTTCGGGAAAAACGACGCTACTCAATACACTTTCCAGCTTTATTAGTAACGCAGATCGGATCGTTACGATCGAAGACGCAGCCGAACTGCAATTGCAACAAGAACATGTTGTCCGATTAGAAACACGACCACCAAACATTGAAGGTAAAGGGGCCATTACACCGACAGACCTAGTAAAAAACGCCCTGCGTATGCGTCCTGAAAGAATCATTATTGGTGAGTGCCGTGGTGCAGAAACACTTGATATGTTGCAAGCGATGAACACGGGTCACGAAGGTTCAATGACAACATTGCACGCCAATACCCCTCGTGATGCAGTTGCTCGTTTAGAGACAATGATCATGATGGCCGGTTTCGAAATGCCCCTCAAAGCGATGCGCAGCCAAGTTGCAAGTGCCGTTGACTTGATCGTTCAGGCAAGCCGTTTGCAAGGTGGGAAACGGCGAGTCACCCATATTACCGAGGTCTGTGGCATGGAACAAGATACCCTCATCATGCAAGATATTTATAAATATAACCAGGAAGGAGTCGACAACTCAGGGGCGGCGACTGGTTACTTTGAGGCGACCGGTATCCGGCCCAAATGTATGGATCGGCTTGAAGCGGCCGGTATTCGGCTACCGGGGAGTGCTTTTCGACAACGAAAAATGCTCATGGATTAAAGGATCAGAGGAGAACTCTATACCGATTTCATCGATTTTGCGGCAATCTACCAAAGGATGTCGCCTAGTAAGATAATTTATAACCTACACTTGAAATAGCAGGGGAGCTCTGACGACTTTGGTTATTGGAGTTGTAAATGCCCTTGGTTACGTTTTTTCCATTTATATGTAAATTGAAGCATGTCCAGTCTACTCATTGGAATTGCCGTCTTCGTCGCTGTAACTACCTTCATGGGAGGGGTGCTGCTCTTTTTTCGTAAAGACGAACAAGAGCTGGCAGAAGAGCGGTTGACTGCAATCGCTAATTTTTCGACAACCCACATGAATGGGGATGGTGAAAAAGCGACCTTACTTCAGCAGCCACTCGATGAATTTCCAAATGTTCTGGAAGAGATATTCGGGAAGTTTATTAACTTGCCCCTTTTTCTGGAGCAGGCAAACACCGAAGTTTCACCGAAAAAATTTATCTTTATGACCGTTGTCGCCTCGTCGCTTTTGGGGGTACTCGGTTTTCTAAGTCCACTCGGGGTACTAGGTTCTCTCCTCGGTTTTTTCCTGGGAGTGATTGGGCCCTTTGGATACTTTTTTCTTCGTCGACGAAAACGGTTGAAAAAATTCGGTGCTCAGTTGCCCGAAGCGCTCGAACTCATCTCGCGTGCTCTCCGCGCTGGTCATAGCTTGGGAGCCGGTTTTAAACTCGTCGGTGAAGAGATGGTTGCCCCAATATCGACTGAGTTTACGCGAGCCTACGAAGAGCAAAATTACGGGATTACCCTTGAGGAAACACTGCAGTCAATGGCAAATCGAATACCGAACCTTGACTTGCAGTTTTTTACGACGGCCGTCGTTTTACAGCGTCAAACGGGTGGTGACCTTGCCGAAATTCTTGACAAAATTAGTGCTCTTATACGTGAACGCTTCAAAATTATGGGTATGGTTCAGTCACTCACAGGAGAAGGCCGCCTTTCTGGGGTCGTTCTTCTGGGGCTCCCCCCTGTTCTGTTTGTCGTGATGTACCGATTGAACCCCGGTTACTGTGCCGTTCTTTGGGAAGATCCACTAGGGCAGCAGTTGCTGGCCGCTGCGCTTGTTCTCCAGGGAATCGGCGCCCTTGTAATTAAAAAGATTATTACCATCAAAGTGTAGGGAGTAAGTCCGTGCAGTCACTACTTCTATTGGCAAATATCGATAGTACGATCTGGGTTGGTGTAGCCGCCTTTTTGGGCATTGCTGTGTTGGCATGGTTGGGAATGGATTGGTTTACCGCTGAGGACCAATTTAAGACCGAGCGGCGCCTTGATGAAATTCGCAATCCCAACCTCCGAAAACAAAAAGAAGATCTCAAAGGTCTTTCGGCCTCTGCAACCGTTACCAAAGTTTTAGAGACAGCAACCCCTGCATTCGCAAAACCACTCCAGCCGAAAAGTGAGCAGGAGGCTGGAAAGCTAAAAGAGCGGCTTGACCACGCCGGTTTTCGTGCCGAATCTGCGCCGTCGATCTTTCTTGGAACCAAGTTTGTTTTTTTAATAGTCGGCCTTGTATTAGGAGGTGGCGTTGCCGTTGCTTTTGAAGGGTTTACCCAAGGGGCAATGATGAAGCTTGTTCTCATCGCAGGGGCAATGTTTTATTTGCCCGACCTTGTGGTGAAATTTCTAACCAGTCGGCGAAAGGAGTCGATCTTTCTTGGGCTTCCTGATGCACTTGACTTGATGGTCGTCTGTGTTGAAGCGGGTCTTGGCCTTGATCAGGCAATGCGGCGAGTTGCTACCGAAATGGAACATTCAAACAAAGTGATTGCAAAAGAATTCGGGCTCTCCAATTTGCAACTTCAAATGGGTTCCACACGGGCCGAAGTTTTATCGGAGCTTGGTCGAAGAAATGGAGTCGATGATCTGCGAGCGCTCTCGGCGATTATTATTCAGGCCGATAAGTTTGGTTCGAGCATTGCCCAGGCACTTCGGGTTCAAAGTGACTCAATGCGTACTCGTCGAAAGCAGATTGCAGAAGAGAAGGCGGCAAAGACAGCCGTCCAACTTATTTTCCCATTAGTTCTTTTTATCTTTCCAGGTATTTTTGTTGTTCTTGTCGGTCCTGCTGGTATCACTATGGTCCGAGAGATGTTCCCTGCAATGTCTGGTGGCTAGGTTTAGAGTGGAACCCTTTCAGACTTCTTCGGAGGTGATTTGATCTTGGGTTGGCCCGGTGGGGCGACTTTTTCGATTGTGTCGGTTGTTCGGCAGCCCAAGATAGGCTCGCTGCTGACCTCTCATTTAGCCGAAAAAAGAGAGGGGAGCTCTCTACCTTTTCTTTCGGTAGTGGGCTGTTCGCTACTTTTTTTGAAGTGGGAATTATTCTATGCGATCTTATGCCCTTTATAGTGCAGTTTTGCTCTCGTTTTTTATCGCTTCACCAGCTTTTGCACAGTGGGGGTATTGGGCTAAGTGGAGGGAGAGTTACTGCCGTGTTCAAAATTGGCCGAACCCACACAGCGAACATGATCGGCTAGCGGTTCGTATGCCTTTTGAAATCATGGTCGACAACGGTTGGCAACGGCAGAATACCCTTGATGATTTTCATTTTCATCCAGAAACGCACAAGCTAACTCGGGCCGGGGAACTAAAGTTACAGTGGATTTTGACTGAGGCACCACTTGCCCGCCGAACGATCTATGTATTGCGAAGCCAAAGGAAAGAGTTTACCGATGTTCGTGTTTCGACGGTCGCTCAGGCTGCCAGCCAGTTCACTGCGGTCGCTGGCCTTGCAATGCCACCTATTTTGCAGACGAATATTCGACATCCGGTGACCCCTGCTTCACGTATAGATGCAATTCAGCGAGCGATTCCAGTTCCGACATTGACCTTGCCACCAATGACAGGGGCAGCGGCTGGCGGTGGTGGATAAACAAAGGCGAGGTGAAATGGGGCGACTGGGTAACCTGAGGGGGCGTTTCTTTTGTTAAGGATGAAGGGTTTTTGGCAAAAGAGGCCAGGTTTGTTGATTTTGACGGCAGATAAGTTGTAGATTCAAATTATGGGTGGACGATAGATTTAGGAGAGGGTGTTCGGTTTTGTCGACCCTTTTCTGATTGCTCGTCTCATTCAAATTCGGGCATTTCGCTCGACATGGAGGTTTTCGGGTGATTCGTCAAAAATATTATGGTAGCCAATTTCGTGCTCGACTCGCTTGTTGGAAGCAGGGGAGGGGTAGCACATTTCACAAAGTGGGGTTGGTAGCCCTTTTCAGTCTTTGTGTACCCCTGTGGAGTGGCTGCTCAACTTTTAACAGTTGGATTGGTGAGCCTGCCTACAGTTTGTCTTCTAGAACTCCCTCGACACAAGATCAGCCGGATTCCCGTGAGACCGTCGAAGCTTTTGTAAAGAATCAAGGTTCACGCGATAGCTTGGGAAATACTCAGCCCTCGACCTGGGCCGAGACGCTTCAGCAGGTCAGTGGAGATTTTGCAACTGCTGTTACACCGACACCAAAGGTTATTCCACCAGTTGACCCATTGAGCCTAAGCGCTGAAAGCAAAGTAACGGACGATGTTTATCTTCAGGCAGCCCGTTTGCAAGAAGAGCAGGGCCTCTTCCAAAAAGCAGAAATTTCTTACCAAAATGCGATTAAATTACGCCCCAACCATTTAGAGGCAGTGATCGGATATGCCCGACTTCTTGACCGCCAGAAAAAATTTCTCCTAGCCAATAGCGCCTATGAAGCGGTCCTTGCTAAACACCCTAGTCGAAGTGTTGCCCATAATGATTACGGCCTTTGTTTAGCACGTCAAGGACGTCTTCAAGAAGCTCAGTTTTCCATTCAAAAAGCGATTGAACTAGAGCCCAAGAACAAACGTTACCGGAATAATTTGGCAATTGTTTTGGTTGAACTACAGCAGCCTCAAAAAGCGCTTTCCCACCTTCGGCTTGCTCATGAAGAACCCGAAGCACTCTATAACCTAGGATATTTGCTCTCTCAACAGGGAGCATGGAATGACGCCAGAGGGTACTTTCAGCAGGCAATTGAATACAAACCTAGCTTTACCCAAGCAAGAGAAATGCTTGTTTTTATCGATAAGAACAGGGGAGCAGGAGAAGGACAAGTTGTCTTAGCAGAAGAGACAGCTCAGGGCCAGTTTCAAACCGTCTCTCCACAAAGGGTTCTTCCACCAGCTCAAAATCAAAATACCTCCTGGCAACTCAATAGTGCCCAAGGCCAGACGACCGAGAGTACCACCACCGACGTTCAAAACCCATGGCCCAAGACGGAGCTTTCGCCAGTGACCAAGCCGATTCGAAAGCGGTTACGCCGTATGCCACCCGTTGAAAATGGTGGATTTTAAGAAGCCGATTTAAAGAATGTCCACTTTAGACAATGCTTTCACTAAAAGGTACCGACTATCTTTCGGTTCCGTTTTTGGTGTCGTCAGCTACTGTAATTGTCGTCCTTTCAGGAAATAGGGAGGCATCTAGGACAGGGAATAATTCTTTGGCGAACTGTGTGCAGGCGTTATCGTTAGTGTTTTTGTCTGCGTTTTGGGTTACCAACATTTGAATGTAGACTTTATACATAGCCGGTGTTTGGTTGTAATAGGTCCGTGGGTTAGAAACGGCCTCCCATTTTCCTTCACTGGAGTAAGCCCAGTAAATTTGTAAATTCTGCTTGAAGTTTCCCTCACTTTTAACAAAACGTACCGTTAACATTTCGGGAAGGTCTTTGGAGGGATTCTTTTCTGTTGAAAGTGTTTCTTCTAACGGTATGGTTGAAAATTGGCCCCGCTGCTTGTAGCCTGCTCCACGGTAGCAGAAATCTGGAGTATGCAGAGCAATATGTTTTGCTTTTCCTGAGGCGACAAAAATTTGGACAGATTGTCCCGTTTTTTCATTTGAGTAGATACGGTAAAGATAACCATCGACCCCTGAGCTTTTGATCGCTCTTGCGTCAATTTCAAGGGTTTCACTTTTCCAATCGCCGATCTCCTCAGGGATATCCGTTAGTCGTTGTGTGTACGCTTTGAGTTCCTCAGAGCTTTCAAAGGACCAGCGTTCTTTCGCCGTTCCCTGAAAATAGGCAAAAATAGCTGCGCCGACAAACACGAGTAAAAAAGGGGAGTATTGAAGAAACGATTTCATCGGTTTTGATCTCGGAAAAAAGTTAGCAGAATAACGTTTGTAAGGCTGGTAAAAAACCAGCCGTACAAAATTTGTTCATGATGTCATTCGGTTTTAGGCAAACAACGGAACACGATGTTTTCGAGAATCGGTTGCCTCGCCATGGAGAACTGCTCCTGCAATCGGGATACCAACGGATTGAAGACGTTCAACCGCAGCCATGATTTTGGGTAACCTGGAGACGTCTCGTCTGGTGCTTAAAACGGTCATGTCGGCAAGTTGGCCAATTAGAAGGGTGTCGGCATGAGTTAAAACAGGGCCACTGTCTAAAATGATTACGTCGAATTGATCATCGAGTTCAGACAAGATTGTCTTGAGGACGTTTCGACCCAATGCTTGTGCAGCAGTCTGATCAAGTTTGCCAGCCGATAGCAGGCTCAATGATTCGACTGATGTCGGCTGAAGGGCACTGTCAATTTTAACCTCCCCTCGCATGATTTCACAAAGGCCAGTTTCGTTAGAAAGGCCAAAGCCTCCGTGTTGTTGTGGGTTTCGAAGGTCGGCATCAATGAGGAGAGTCTTTTGGCCACATTGAGCAAAGCTGACAGCGAGTTGACTTGCCAGAGTCGATTTTCCCTCTTGGCCAACAGCGCTACTGATCATAATCGACTTTGGAGGAGTCTCAAAGGAACTGCCACGAATCGTTGCCCTTAGGCTATCAACGGCATCGGTAAAGAGCCCTCTTTTATTGCTTCCACTACCGAGAAACCCATGAACAGCTGGGACGTTTCCAAGAAGTCGAATATAAGGCTGAGCAATTAACTCTTGTGAGGCATTGAGTCTTTTTCCTTGAACATCCCATGCTAACACAAGGCCGACAGTCAAGCTA
>JALCBQ010000039.1 GCA_028066335.1 Pirellulaceae bacterium | reverse complement strand
AGGGGACAAATACCGAAAAGGTTTTTGTCCCCTCTCTTTTAGAAATTCTAAAACTTTTGTGATAAATTCTGTTGCAAGCTCTTGTTGCAAATCTCGGAAATCACCGAAAAGAATCAACTAATAGCTATAACTCACCCTCGGGTTTTTTGAAGGCTTCAACAACCCGACGATGTGCCGTCATTATCGCTGTGCTTGCATCCTTTACTCGGTCAGTTTGCTTTGACTGCAGAATATCCTTCAATTGCTCCAAACGCCCCCGTAAAACTTTGACTTTAGCTTGCTGATATTCAGACACTTCCCCATTTCGAAGATAATAACCGACTTCAAGACGCCTTGTTAAATCATCATATGTTTCGATGTTTCGTATCGTTTGCTCGACATCCTCAGGCCAGTAATATGTTACGGTTGCTACTTTCATGTCATTCATGTCCCTGAGTGCCTGATCGGGTGCGGGGAAGTAAATAAAGCATCCAACAATACTAAAAGCAATTAGCCCCATGATTGCAATAACACCTAATATTGGTCCTGGTATGCTCACGTTCATCCATGAGCTCTGTGTTGTTGACATTTGACTATCAGAAGTTGACAGTCTCTTCTCAAGATGTCCTTTCGGATCATAAAAACGCAATACCATCCCTGAAACAAACATTGCGGCAATGATTGAAAGAGCAATCAATTCGTAGAGCTGAGCATTATTCGAAAGCTTAGTCCACACTTTTTGAGGCAAGTCAATATTGTTTGTAGGAGGAAATGGACAAGCATAAACATCGAAGGCATGAGTATGGGGATGTTCAACATTCCCTGCTGAGTAAAGGGGGTCATTTAGAGTGTACGCAATAGCAAGGACGACTGAAATAAACGCGACGATGAAAACAAGAGTTCGTTTAAAACCGTATGTAAACCAGGCCCAGGCAATCAGTCCCAGATTCGCACCAGTCCCCAGGGATAACAACACATACGCAGCACCGACCGAGTTACCATGAACAAACATGCCTCCGACTTGCATCATCACATTCAACGGCGTTGCATAGGCTGGCAACGCAACGACTAACATTTCCAAAGGTGCCATGCGGTCGGTGTGCGCCATTGAGTCCGTCAAACTTCCAAACGGAAAGATCACCGCCAGAACAATACTTCCGGATAATGCAATCGTCGCATAGAGAGCAGTTGCTCCTGCCATATGTCTTAGCGAAACTAGTCCAATAGAAGCCAGTCGCTTGAGCCCCGGTGGAGCCGTAGGTTCAGCCCCTGCATTAATTTCAGAATTTGGAAAAAGCCAATCCCAGAGAAACCCGACAGAAGTGACCACCAAGAGCGCTCCAAGCGCAAACCATAGGATAACCATTGGTGTCGATAGTGTTAGTCCATACAATATAGATAACGGATTGAATAGTGGTGCTGTTAATGCAAAAGCCAGGATTGCTCCACCGCGGAGACCTGCCCGTCGCAGCTCATAAGCGACAGGAATGACACCTATCGAACAGACAGGAAGCAACATTCCCCAAAACCAAGCTTGCGGCAAACTCCGCCAACCTCTTCCACCAAATATCTTGAGGGTAAGGTCTGGGCCAAGTAATTTTCTAAAAACACCAGCTACCACCAGACCAACAAGGAGAGTCGGAGCGCCAGCCAAGATGGCCTCGCAGAACCGAACTAATCCACCCCAAAAAATGACATCCATCGAATTTCCTAAAATAAACTACACCTGACAAACAAACAAAAAATATATGAATTGACTGTGCTCCTGCTTGTTGATACTAAGCACCCGGCAATGCCTCTTTTTTCAACAGCTCTAATTTCGCTTCTAACGCAGCGAGGCCTTCATCGATCGTCGGTTCTGCTGTCTCATAAGCGGCTTTCCGGTCGGCACCTTCTGTATGAAACGCAGTATCTATCTCACCAAAAGCTTCCCTCAGCTGCTCAGCTTTTTCTTTGACCTCGTTCCAATCACTTTCCGACAAATTGGTATCAGCAGCAAGATCCGGTATTCCCTTAAGTAACGGGCCTACTTCATGTAAAGGGTCATGTGCAGCACCAGCGTCATCATTATCCATTGCAGTGCCAATTGCGGCTCGGATCTCCTTCAGTTCTACAATTGCTTCTGCAAAAGATTTTGGAAGATTAGAGTGAGAATGAGGATGCGGATGACTATGTCCATGCGGATGACTATGTCCATGTGGGTGGCTGTGTTCATTCTCGTGACTTTGTCCATGTTTGGTACCTTCTTTTTCAGGTTCTTCACCAGATTGGCAACCTACAAAAAATGTAATAAGTAGAAAACATAAAGCACACTTTGTGATTTTTAATTGTCGTTCCATTTTAAGTTTCCTGTTTAGTTGGAGATCGGTCCAATTAGTCGTTGTGTTTATCTCAATCCCAAAATGGGATAGTTACACTAGCCAAAAGGGTTTCAATGATGTTGTCCGCCGATCCGAATTCTCCCATTAGTCTTACACCCAAGACTGGCTTTGCTACCTCTTGCACATCGTCAGGGGTTACAAAGTCTCGCCCTTTCAGAAAGGCACAGGCCTGTGCAACGCGTTGCCATATAAGCAAACCTCGGGGACTGAGTCCAAGGTTGATATCAGGATGTTTGCGCGTCGCTTCAGCCAGGTCGATCATATAGCGATGCACTTTTTCGGAAACGGATAAATGGACGATAGCATTTTGAATATCTCTCAGGGCGTTGGGAGTTAACACCGTCTTGTGTACGTCATCTTGTGGCAACTTTCCAACATCAGAGGCCAAGATTTCGATCTCTGTTTCTCGTGCGGGATAACCAATCGAGAGCTTCATCGCAAATCGGTCGAGCTGTGCTTCTGGTAACGGATAGGCACCGTGACTATCAACCGGATTCTGTGTTGCAATTACAAAGAAGGTTTCGGGCAAACGATGTGTTGCTCGGTCGATTGAGACCTGTCGTTCTGCCATCGCTTCAAACAATGCACTTTGTGTTCTGGAAGTTGCCCTGTTAATTTCGTCCGCTAGCAAAACATCGGCAAAGACCGGCCCCTCGCAAAATTCGAATTCTCGTGTTTTCTGATTGAACACACTGAAACCGGTAATATCACTCGGCATAAGGTCGGGCGTACACTGAACGCGTGCAAATTGCCCACCTACAGCTTCTGCTAAAACTTTTGCGAGGGTCGTTTTGCCTAATCCTGGCAAATCTTCCAAAAGTAAGTGTCCTCTGGCGAGTAGACATGCTAACACAAGCTCCATGACCTCTTGCTTACCACGAATGGCTTCGTTGAGTATCGCTCTTAAAGATTTAATTGCTTCAACTGGTGTGATATCGTTCATTTGGTTTGTGGAGGTATGATTAGTCGTCATTGGTGCCGATCCTTGGTGATAGAAGAAGAATGCTTTTGCCGTTTTTTAGAGGGGCGGATTTCCATAGCAGCCGCTTGAGTGCATAGCACGATAATCTCTTCATGCGAATAAGCCGTTTGTGCGTTTTCTCCGTACAGCGCCCAGTTAGCAAGATGGAGGAATCGACCTTCCCACATCTCTTGGTAGGTACGTTGCGAATACGTTAGTGATAACCAGTTATTCAACGCAATTCCTTTTGCGCGAGGCTGGCCATGAACCTTTGCACGACGATCAAGCAAACGTAACGTCGCAATGACTTTATGTCTTGAATCTCCCAAGTAATGCTGAATCTTCCACCATGTGGTCAGCACAAAGTCATAAACATTGGTTCTTTTTATCCAGAAAACAACGACAAATAGGGAAAAAACCAGAAAAGTTAGCGGATAGCTACTCACCGTCTGCCAGCATATAAATACTGCCGAAAATAGTTTTGACCGCAAAGACTCTGGCGCCAGAAGCACTTCATAGCCGGGCGAGGGCTCAACCGTAATCCATAATTCTTGCGTGGTAACACCTTCCGTTGAATCATTGACCGGCGAGGATGCAAGGATTTCAACCCAAAAGTGAGCATCGGCCGCGTAGACAGAAGTTAACCGTGATGAATAGTCATAATGATCGGGGTTCGCATAAAACCCACTAACGACTCGTGTCTCGTAACCTAGACTACGAAAGAGCAATGACGCAGACGTAGCAAAAAGGTAATCAGGGCCTCGTTTAGCATCGAACAAAAAATAACTAGCGGCATCTTCAACTTTCTCGGGCACTAACGATTGGGAATCGAGAGTGTAGTCTTCACGCAAACGATTGCAGATAGCTTCGATTTGAGGCCACCCTTCAGGAACACCCTGGGTCCAGCTGCGGGCCAGATTATTGATAGAATCATTACCTAGATCTGCCTCTATTTCCGATCGAATAAGCTGAGGAAGCTGTGCCGCATTTCTTTGTGAAGACTCAACATGGATCATCGAGAGCTGAGGAATAAATTCCATATCAAGTGCAAGCATTCCATCTTGCGTTGTTGTAAACAATCCTTCAGTACGCATTTTGTTTATATGTGCCCCAACGGTATTGGGTGGCGACGGTACCCGATTGGTCTTTAAGTTTAAAATACGAATCTTATGACGTTCCCAGTACGTCAATAACTCGTTTGTCTTAGGTCCGGCATATCGCACCCACTTTTTGCCATCTTCATTACTAGAATCCAGAGTGAGTGGAAGTGGCTGAACACTATTAGAAGTTGTCAAATTATGGCCGTCCCACAGATCATAGGTATGCAAGCCTAAATGAACTGGAACACGCCCTTCTATTTGCAAAAGAGCAGTTGATCGTAAATCGGAAAGTTCTAATTCCTCTTCTTTATGTTTTCGAATTGTACTGAACTCGCGACTGGCCTGCTGATTGACACTCCGCCTTTTATGATTCTTCTTCATTTGGCTGGGGGCAAGAGAAATCGCTCTCTGGTGCTTTTTTTTTATTTTTTCTTTGGCTGCCGGTTCAGTAAATTCATTAAAAGCGTCATACAGACTAGGCATTTTAGACTCTAGAAATAACTCAGTTTCAATCGGGCCAAAGCTGTTTGCGTCCTCCTTTGCGCTAACCATTTGTGCCCCGCTGCCGATACCACCATATGCATGATCATCCTCCCAGCGAGTACCACCAGAGCTGGGCATGAAACCTTGAAGAGCAATCGTATATGATTTACCGGCCGCAAGAGGGAGTAACAATACCACAGCAAAAGCTCCCAGAGCAAATGCACAACAGATTGGCTTCCATGGAATACAGCGTTTGCTTTGGGCAGGAAAGCAGCCGCTAATACGGTTCCAATAGGCGCCCATTAACCACCACATTCCGACAATAATGTAAACGAACATTAACACAATTGTCCAATGGTTCATCAGCCAAAGAAGACTTGAAAGCGCCACAAAGCAGCTCATCATAGACGCAAGCTCCTGCCTTCGCGCATGGCTTCTTTTCATCATAATGCCAAACATCAAATTGCGAAGCGTCAAGGCAAACTGGACTTCGACAGGGTGTCCCCCTAGTGAGAAAATTCGCTGTATAAAGTCCCATAAAAAAGGCAGGGCAAAAAGTAAAAGCAAACACGCATCAGCCAATAGACTGCGAATTCGCTGATTCTGAATACGATTCGTTATTGGAATAAACAATGCCAAAGTGACTGCAATGACAAGTTGTACCCAATCACCAGGTGCCAAACCTTGCCGATCGAATAAGACAAGTTGCAACATAAGAGCTGCAATTACCACTAATGTCAAAGATGGTCCCGTTAATGACGCATTAGATTGCACGCTGAAGGCTCCTCGGGACACTTTGCCAACCATTACGGATCTGCGATGAGAGATCTACCCCTCGCTTGACAACCATCCAACATCGTGAGTGAACACGGGAAATCGCCTCTTTTGAACTCTCAGGCGTTGTCAGAATAACTATCGAATCACTTTCAACAGAATTGGATAAATCAGTTGTGATGTGAACCCTTAACGATCTCTTCCAAGGTGTCCGCGGTGATCGCTCACTTAATTTTTGTGCAGGTTTTACTTCATTGTCGAACAAGGCAAGCCAATCTAATAACGCGGGAGAGTTTCTGCTCTCTGATTCGAATTTTCCCGTGTTTGTGTTAATCGTCAGCTTAACACCCTGATGTAGTAGTGATTCAGAAACACTTGCAGCAATTCGGATTGATTGTTCAAAGGTAGATTGTGAACCAGTCCCACGATGCAAAGAGGGATGTGTATCAAGCACAATGGTCGCTTCGGTAAGGGTAAAGCCCTCTCGCTCAAACGAAACAAGCTTGTCGTAGAGTGCGGTCTTTGTCCAATGAATCTGCCGTACAGAATCTCCACGCCGATATTCCCGAACAGCGGTGCGGTGCCCAATATTGCCAGTCGAAGACTCACTTGGCTGACCACTGAAAGATTGTTCACCACAAGACAACATAACCGGAGGTAATGAAAACCGCTGAGGCCATACAATCAGATTGGATTCAACGTTAATCCGACGCTTTGCCTTCCACAAACCGAATGGAAACTCAGTGACGAGCTGCGGGCGTGAGACAGGATAGCGACCACGTATTTCAGGGACAAACTCCCAACGAAAATGACTCTGTGACCATCCTCCAATCCGTGATATCGCAGTCACTGGTAGAACATCCAATTCTGTTGAGTGAGAAAACCCCCTCTCAATGGCCAAGCCCCAAATTGGCCATGGCCAACGGTTAGTAATAACAAGTTCTACTTCAACTGCTTTCCCTTCTTCCGTACGTGGTGTAGCAAATTTCAACTGGCAGGACACACTTCGTATTCCGATCCATGGCCAAATACATCCTATTAGGATTACTACAAATATTGATGCAGAAACAACAAGACCTTGTGGGGCTACTAAAAGCCCATAAATCAACGACACCGAAGCGACCAACAGTAGAACGCCCAAAGGGCCGTGGAGAAAAGAAAAACGGTGAGTGGTCCACCTGTAAAACGTCCCTAACGCAGACTTTATCTGGACCACTTTCGAGCTGATCTTTTCCTTGATATTTCGCAGACGAGCCATCCACTCTCCTTCAGTTTTTATCGTTCTATAGCCTTTGTAAAACGAACCCGACAGGCTTTAAGAGAAATGCTCCACACAGGCTAAATGTACACGAACGGCAAATGCAATTGAATTGCATTTATTATGATAGTGGCATTTATTGTGTCAAGCTATTTCCCTAAGAAAGTAGACTTTCGCACGAAAAGTTTCTGTGAATTTGCTCACTAAACTGCGTTGACTTAAGCCCAACCTGTAGAGATTTCCAGGGGTTATCAAAGCTGTCTTTGAAGTGGAAATAAAGAGTGGCAAGCCAATAGAAAGTATCTCTCAACACGGTTATTTTGATGAGAATCCCAGGGAGGCTAGCTGGCAGGTTTTACTAAGGAAGAGGCTGAGGCGAAGGGCCGAGAAAAGGAACAACATAAGAGGTGGCGAAGATTTTAGACGTAATACAAAGAGTGCCTGCCGAACCCCGATTCACTCTCGAAAAAGAACCGAGTCCAGACTTCTAGACGGCTAAAGGCATACACATTTCGCAAGACAAGTCAAAATGAAACCAGAAAAAGAGGCTCATTTTCAAAGCTCTTTAACATCCTGTGTTATTTTTTTTGAAGCAGATCACGAATCTCTGTTAACAACTTAACATCTTCTGGAATGCTCGGTGGACTTTTTGACTCTTCTTCTGCTTGACGCTTGAGTTTGTTGACACCCTTTACCAATAAAAAAATCACAAAGGCGACGATCAGAAAGTTAATAACGGCGTTCATAAAAACGCCATACGTCATTACCGGCGCACCGGCATCCTGCGCCGCTTTCAAATTGACATAATCCTCACCATCTAGTGCGATAAATTTGTCGGCAAAATCAACGCCGCTCGTCGTTACACCGATCACTGGCATGATTAAATCACCGACAGCAGAATTTACAATCGCCGTAAAGGCCGCCCCCATAATAATGCCGACAGCCATATCCATAACATTGCCACGTACAATAAACTCTCTAAATTCTTTAAACATCCCCAAGTTCCCTTTACACTAGTAAAATTTTTTACCAAGCCGACACAAAACATTTTAGGGCCGCCAATCGCTCACCACCTAACTTTACATTCTGGTAAGGCCGACTTAAGCATTTTATCAAGACGTTGTTTTTCTTTATCAGAAAATAGATTCTCTCGAAGATCAAGACCTTTTAAACTATCCAACCCGACAACCTCGGACGGAAGAGTCGTCAACTGATTATAACCAAGATCAAGTTCAGTCAAGTTTTTTAACTGAGTGATTTCTACTGGCAAGCTGGTTAACTTACTCTCCGGCAGTCTAAGTGATTTTAATTTTTTTAGCTGACCAATCTCGACTGGTAACTTAGCCAACTGGTTTTTATTATTAGTCGCGATGAACTCCTGGGTGTTAAATTCAAGTATTTCTAGGTTTTTCAGCCTGCCAATTTCAACTGGCAAACTGGTTAGTCGATTACCACTGAGCATAAGCTCCGTCAAATTTTCCAGCTGACCAATTTCGGCTGGTAATTCAGTTAGTTGGTTGCTGCTAAGACCAAGTGTAGTTAGTTTTTTTAGCTGACTGATCTCTATTGGCAGTTTCGTTAGTTGGTTAGCGTAAAGAGTAAGCCATTCCAAATTTTCGAGTTGACCAATTTCGGTTGGTATACTGGTCAAATTATTGGCATTGAAATCAAGCACTTTCAGTTTTTTCAGCTGAACAACTTCGGCTGGAAAGCTCGTTAGCAGATTTCCACGAAGACTAAACTCTTCTAGATTTTTTAATTGTCCAATTTCAGTCGGTAGGCTGGCTAACTTGTTGAGAGCAAGGTCAAGATATTTCAAATTTTTCAACTGACCAAGTTCAGGAGGCAAATTGGCTAAGTTGTTATTTCTTAAACCAAGCGATGTCAACTTTTTCAATTGCCCAATTTCAGCTGGCAGACTCGTTAAATAATTTCCTTTTTTGATTTGACGACGGGTATAATGGCTGCCAAGATCCAACGTTTCCAAATTGGCTAAGAGCCCAATTTCGACCGGCAGGCAGGTTAAACTTAGATGGCGAAGATCTAAAATCGTGGAACCTTGCTTGACGCAATCACGCATCTTCTCTAGGGCGCGTTTGCGAGGACTCTCTTCTTTTTCCTTAGCAATGGCTGCCGCCAGTTTGGCCAAAACTTCATCCTCTTCGGAGATTTCTTCTCCTAGATGATGTGGCTGGGGTGGAGCCTTCCCAGAAAAAACATCGCCTTGCGCCGGCCGGAAGGTTCCCAAAAAGAGTAAAAGAACCAAAAGGCAACTGAAAATCATCGGGATTTTTTGAGGTCGCATCGTAGGGGCCATTATTGCCAAAAGGCTGTGGATAAAAATCAAATACTCTTCAGTACTATAAAGTAACCAAATCAGCGACCAAAAGCAATCACTCCTTGCAGATGACGCGAGAGTAATCACAGTTAGCTAAACAATCCAACCCAGAGAATGGCTGGGATATAAAACTCTAAAACGGGATGCCCCATAACTATACACCTATTCAAAAATCGTCTTTAAAGCTTGCTCGACATGTATTTTGGTCGTATCAAAGAGTGGCACAGAGGCGTCCCCCTTGTCAATAAGCATCGTTATTTCGGTACATCCCATAATTACACCTTCTGCACCCAATTGTTCCAAGTTGGCTATGACCGTGCGATATTCCTGCCTTGATTCTTCCTTCACTTGTCCATGACAAAGTTCGTTATAGATTATGCTATTTACAATTTCTTTCCCCTCTCGATCAGGGACCACAACTTCGATACCCTTGTTTTTTAAACGATCCTTGTAAAAATCTAACTCCATCGTATATTTTGTGCCCAAGAGTCCGACTTTTTTTATGTTTGCATTTAAAACTCGATCTGCTGTCGCATCGGCTAAATGCAAAAACGGAATCTGTATCGCCGCTTCGATTTGATCGGCCATTTTGTGCATTGTATTTGTGGCCAAAATAATGAAATCAGAACCGGCCCTCTCAAGTCCTTTTGCTTCGTTGATTAAAAGTGTGGCCTGCGTTTGCCAATCATCTTTTTCTTTTAAGGCAACGAATTCGCCAAAATCCACTGATGCTATGATGATTTTTGCACTATGGTAACCACCCAAACGGGCTCGGACACCGTCGTTAAGCCATCGGTAATATTTAATGGTTGATTCTGGCGATAGTCCACCGATAATACCTACTGTTTTCATCCTCTTATCCTCCCCTTCCATAACCCCCTAATCCAATAACTTCACACATAACCTAACAATTTTTCGAATGTAAACAACCTGCCTAATCGATCCAAGATGGTACCACATTTATCAATACCTCAAATGTAAGGGAGCAATCTCCAAACATATTCAGCTCACCATGTCCAGAATTGGAAAGGTTATTGAGAGCTGTCACTTGATAATGTTGAGTAATGTAAGCTAATAAGGTTGAGAAAGATACTTCTAAAGGTATTGCACAGAAAAAGGTTGGGGACGCGATTAAACGTTAAGACAACAAAACACGCCCTTTTAGCAAAGGGCGTGTTTAGAAAAAGCTAAAAAGCTCGACTTAAACAGCGGCATTCTATGTTTGGTCTTCTGTTTCTGCTTTTGGCGCATTCTCCGTAACAGAACGGATACCATTCTCTGCAGCATCTTTTGTGGTGTACATTTCAGATGTTGCAATGACCTGACCATTTTTTGCCGTTAGGTTAAAATAAAACTGGTCGTTTTTGGATTTTTTAAGTTCGAATTTAGGGTGTGAAGCCATTGGCTCTCTCCTTTTGGTATGGGTTATAACTTTCCACTAAACAACGCTACAAGGACACAATTCACAAGAGCAAGTCAAAACAAGATCAAAAAGAAGAGCCCATTTGCAAAGCTCCTCCATATCCTGTATTCTTTTTTTCTGAAGTAGATCACGAATTTCTGTTAGTGACTTAACATCTGCTGGAATGCTCGGCGGACTTTTTGACTCTTCCTCCACCTGACGTTTGGGTTTGTTAACACTTTTGACCTATACGAAAACAACAAAGGCGACGATCAGAAAGTTAATAACGGCGTTCATAAAAATGCCATACCTCCTTACTGGCGCACCGGCCTCCTGCGCCGCTTTCACATTGACATAATCTTCGCCATCGAGTGCGATATATTTTTCCGCAAAATCAACGCCGCTCGTCGTTACACCGATCACTGGCATGACCAAATCACCGACAGCAGAATTTACAATCGCCGTAAAGGCCGCCCCCACAATAGTGCCGACAGCCATAAATTCTATCAAGATGAGTTCATTCTACCTGTTTATTGAGGCAATTGGCAAGGATCTATTTCCTTTCTTTTATGTCTATCAGAAAATAACCTGCGGAACACCCAATGGGACACTCAGTCCGTACACCCCCTAAGCACTCATGCAGCTCTTATCTTTCTTGTACTTCCAAACCTGTTGAGAAAGAAAAGACACATTTGTTCACTAAAATTTTCATGATCCACGCCTAAGAGATACAGCGTTCAATGACACCAAGTAGCAAAAAGCGGAGGGCACGGGACTCGAACCCGCAACTCCTTACGGAGCACTTCATTTCCAATGAAGCCGCTAGCCATTCGCTTACCCTCCAGACCAGCAGAATTGGATAGCCGATCATTCTAACCCAATATTTTCCCGAGAAAAGACCAATGCCCAACTTTATTCGATAAAAAAGAGAGCCGAGATCATTCCCTCGCACGGTAAAATCGCCTAAAAAATGGAGACTTTAACCCCGTTGGGACTCTCCTGCAAAGAAAACTTATAAAAACGTGCTCCCCCCCTTTACTCCGTCTTTTCCCCTTTTCCGCTTCGGTAAAAGTCGCTCTGGTTTTGTTTTTCGCTTTTCTGTAGAATGGGGCGGCAGCACGTTTTGTTCGATCGCTTATTTGCTTCTCGACATGGAAGTCGCAATGAAACAAAGAGTTACCTTGGTTGTCCCCTGCTATAATGAGGAGCAACGATTTCAATCGAGGGCCTTTTCCGAGTTTGCAGGCCAAAGCCCTTCTATTCGGTTTCTATTCGTAAACGACGGTAGCACCGACAGGACTGAGACAATCCTGAAAGGGCTCTGTCAAGAAAATGGGAGACAGTTTGCCTACCTAGGGCTCGCTAAAAATAGTGGCAAGGCTGAAGCGGTCCGACAAGGACTCTGCGAAGCTCTTACCCAAAAGGGCGATATCGTCGGTTTCTGGGATGCCGACCTAGCTGCCCCACTAGGGAACCTGGTCGACCTCCTTCCTCTCTTTGAAAACTACCCGTCACTAGAGATCGTCTTAGGAAGTCGCTTTCCCCTTGCTGGTCGAGTCATTCAACGAAAAGCCAGTCGTGCTTTCTTGGGACGATGTTTTTCGAAAGTCGCCTCGACCCTTTGTGGCCTTAAACTCTACGATTCCCAATGTGGCGCCAAACTTTTTCGTGTTACCCCAACATTGA
Source organism: Pirellulaceae bacterium (assembly GCA_028066335.1). Lineage (GTDB taxonomy): Bacteria > Planctomycetota > Planctomycetia > Pirellulales > Pirellulaceae > JALCBQ01. Next base: position 10,221 of record JALCBQ010000039.1, on the reverse strand, counting down.
CCAAGCTTTTTTCACATCCTTTTCAGAGCTCCTGGATTTTTGATGTCGAATTTTTAGCACGCCACCTTGCCCTCAAAGAAACAACCTCAGCTGGTAAACTAAAGCAAGATATCTGGGGTACGATTTACGAACACCCACTACGCCATTGGCACGAAGTCAAAGGGTCAAAACTTCGAAGCCGTGACTTTTTGGTCGCTGCTGGTGAACTCTTAAAAATTTGGTGGTCTTATAGCAAATGGAACCCAAGCCGGGGCGATCACCTAAAGTTTCTTGATTCCGCCCACGATACGAGTCTTGTTGCTGAGCGGACCCCCTTTGACGACCACCCTGAAGTCATCCCCTCTCCTTTCAAAGAGACAATCCCTCGCAAAGTCACCTTACCCTCCAAAGCTGCCTGATATTTTGCTCTCTGTAATATCTAACGAGTAGAGCTGAACCATAGAGTGGCTTTCTTCCTAATTCCATTGCCAAAATGTTATGACCGATCCATTACCACCACTTTCCTTGTCCAAATATTGTCTCGGTTTTTCACTGCTGTCCCTCTTTATTTTCGTCGTTCTGGGAATCCGCCTACAAGATCAAGTCGTCTGTGGTGAAGAATCTCGCTGGGCCAGAGGAGCCATCGAGATGATCGCCACCGGCGACTGGACAGTCCCAAAGCAACAGGGAAAGGTCTTCCCAGAGCGTCCCCCAATGGGTAGCTGGGCAATGGGGCTTGTTGGCCTTTTCCGCGGAGAAGTCGATCTGTTGGCAATTCGGCTACCCAGCCTGCTGGCAACAATGTTTACAGGATGGCTAATATTTTTTTATGCCAGCCATTTTCTTCCCATGGCAACGGCTCTCTTTTCAGCCCTGGCCTACATGACCTTTGGGCAAGTTTTGCAACTAGGCCCTCTGGGCGAATCGGAAGCCCTTTTTACCCTTTTTGTAAGTAGCTCTATTCTCTTCTGGCACCTGGGCATAGAGAAAAAATGGTGGCCGACGGTAACCTGGTCGATCGGCTATACCTTTGTTACCCTAGGGGCACTAACTAAAGGTCTTCAGGCTCCTGTCTATTTTATTGTCATTACGCTGACCTACTTAACCCTTAGTAACCGCCTAAGACAATTTTTCAGTAGCGGACACATACTGGGTATTACGATCTTCTTGTCGTTATTAGGGATGTGGCAAATCCCGTTTTACTTGGCAACTAACCTTTCAGCGACACATGCGATCTGGTTTGGTCTGGCTGGTGATCGTGTAACGACCCATAACCTTTTCTTTCACATGGTAACCTACCCTTTCGAAGTGTTTGGTGCCCTTTTGCCTTGGTCGCCACTCTTGCTCGTCCTTCTTTCACCCCACATCTATAATCGACAAGCAACCTACTTCCGACCGATGCTCTTTCTAATATTAGCTGTGGCGATTACATTTCCGAGCCTATGGCTCGTTGCGGGTGCCCGTGGCCGTTACTTTATGCCTCTTTACCCTCTCCTGGCAACTCTTGTTGGGTGTTGTGTCCAATACTCCTTAGACCATGTTCTTTATTCCAGCCCCTCTTTTTTGCAAAAAAGCTGGGCTCGTTTTATAGCAATCGTTGGTTTTCTTCCAGGGATAACATTAACACTTGCCGTTTTTCGTTACTTGCCAGCGACCCCCTGGGAAATACTCCTCCTCGCCCCACTATGCCTCTTCGTCACTTTCTTGAGTCTGCGAAGTTTTGTTACTTATCAATGCAATTACTCTCAAATGATTGCCCTTTTTTTACTGCCTCTTACCATTGGCCTTACGTTTGAAACGTTTTACCTTAACAATCGGCAAAACAAAACAAACCATATTCACCAGGAACTCGTCGCCGTCAAAAAACTCGTCTCTCCTGAAAAACCACTTATTAGCCTTGGCCCTGTTTTTCATCGATTTGTCTACCTTTACGAAGATCCAATTATTGAAAAAGAATGGCCTCTTACAGCCGAAGACAAACCGCCATCCGGAACGATTTTTTGTTATGATAAAAAGCATGCCGATACCGACGAAGTCCGTAAAGATGGCCGCGGTCGCGACTGGACAAAAGTCCCCGGCACCCTCCCCTTTGCCTGGGAAAAAGTTATGGTTGTCGTTGCCGACCATCGAAAACAAAAAGAGCCTAGCCGCTCGGTCGTTATTGGTAGAGTTAAATAACAACATTTACGACACTTCTTGACATGCAGCCAATTGATTGCATATAATCATCCATGACACGCAAGAACGCAGCAGAACTAGACGCCGTACTTCATGCTTTGGCAGACTCGACTCGGCGAACGATCCTTGAGGAACTTTCAAATCGTAACGAGCAGGCGCTATTCGAGATTTGTGTTCGGTTGGTCGAAGGATATGGATTGTCTATAAAGCGACAATCCATATCCAAGCATCTTGCCGTCTTGGAAAATGCCGGTCTGATTCACACAAGTTGGCAAGGACGAACGAAACTCCACTCGACAAACTTACCGTCAGTGGTGCCCTTAATCACTCAGTGGCTGAACAATCACACACAGGATTCGTTATGAAGATAATTGTTACAAGTGTATTGGTCGACGACCAGGCCAAAGCGTTACGTTTCTACACTGAAACACTAGGATTTGAGAAGAAACACGACGTTCCACTCGGCGAACATCGTTGGTTAACGGTAACATCCTCCGGAGAACCAGATAGCGTTGAGCTACTCCTGGAGCCCAGCGAGCATCCGGCGGCTAAACCATTTAAGGAAGCTCTAATGCGAGACGGAATTCCCTACACCATGTTTGGCATTGACGACGTTGAGGCAGAACATAAGCGGTTGACCGAGTTAGGAGTCATCTTCACTCAACCGCCAACAAAACATGGCGACGTCACAACTGCTGTATTTAATGATACTTGTGGCAACCTAATTCAGATACTCCAGCAACATGAATCATGATGATAGACAGCCCCAACTACAGTTGTAAAAAAATGTCAAAAACAAATCAGAAATATAAATATACCCTCCGCCTCGGATCCGCTTTGCTTGCGTTTGCGCTACTCGCCGTCCTTCATATTGGCTGCACGCCGAATGAAGACAAAAAAACAGGTAACAATAGCACTAAACCGATACTCAACAGCGAATCTCTCGAAAATAAAAAAGCTCCCTCGGATGGAGTCAAAATGACAATTCACTATTTGGAAGTTGTTACTCCCGATGTTAACGCGTTTTGCGATCAATATTCAGCAATACACGGAATCACCTTTAGCGAGCCGGATGCAAACCTTGGAGGGGCACGTACAGCGAAACTGAACGGTGGCGGACGAATCGGAGTTCGTAAACCATTGCGAGAAACGGAAACACCAGTCGTCAGACCCTACGCACTTGTCGACGACATCCAGGAAGCTGTAGCTACAGCGACAGACACAGGTGCAGAAATCGCCATACCGTCAATGGAGATTCCTGGTCACGGGACGATTGCAGTTATCATACAAGGTGGAATCGAATACGGACTATGGCAAACCGGAAATAGGCCGTAGATTACTACCGAACGATGACGACGATGTTGGGGTGAAACACCGAAAAGATTCACGGAAACGATTCAGAGTGGTAACCCCAACACGAGATTATATCATCAGGCAAAGAACCTAATCGAGGAATCTAGTCAGAGAATCTAGTCAAGGACCTTAGCTCCCGAGATGAGCTTAAGAAATTCTTCGTTCGATTTCCGCATGCCAAGCTGACGTGTTAGTTGCTCCATTGCGTCGATATGGTGCATGGAAACGAGGGTTCTCCGCAACATGGTTACCGACTGCAGGGTTTCGGGGTCGAGCAACAACTCTTCGCGTCGGGTTCCTGATTTGGAAATATCGATCGCTGGCCAAATTCGTCGATCGGCCAATTTCCGATCAAGAACCAACTCCATATTTCCCGTTCCTTTGAACTCTTGAAAAATAAGTTCGTCCATTCGGCTTCCTGTGTCAATGAGGGCTGTTCCGACGATCGTCAGCGATCCCCCCTCTTCAAAGGCACGAGCCGTCGCAAAGAGTTTTTTCGGAACATCCATCGCTTTAATATCGACACCACCTGTCATTGTCCGACCGGTATTGCCCACATATTTGTTGAAAGCTCGTGCCAAACGGGTAATCGAATCCATAAGCAAGAAGACATCTTTACCCTGCTCGGCCAAACGGCGACAACGATCAACAACTAGTTGCGAAATACGAACATGACTTTCAACATCTTCGTCAAGGCTACTGGCGATCACTTCCCCATTTTTGACGTTACGTCTCATATCTGTGACTTCTTCAGGTCGTTCATCAATGAGCAAGACAACAAGCTCAACCTCAGGATGGTTTGCACTAATCCCTTGGCTAATGTGTTGCAACATGATTGTTTTACCACTACGTGGTGGCGCGACGATCAAAGCACGCTGCCCTTTACCAAGTGGTGTCAACAAGTCCATAACCCTTGTCGTTAACGGCTGGGAATCCGTTTCGAGCCTTAGCATTTGCTCAGGATTGATCGGGGTCAAGTTTTCAAAAGATTTAATATTGGCAAAATCATCAGGTGAGAAACCGTCGACATCAACGATCTCTTTCAGGCGTGGCCCCTGAGATTTTCGGGCGAACTGTATGAAGCCGCGAATCATCACCCCTTGGCGTAACTTATATTTTTCAATCATGGTACCCGGAACAAAGGGATCAGTTTTTTCTCGGGAGTAACCATTTTCAGGACTCCGTAAAAAACCATAACCGTTTGGATGCATTTCCAACATTCCATATCCCGCGATTAACGGTGCCGAACTGTTCTCGATCGGTTCGTGGAAACGTCGACGCCCACCACCGTCGCCACCACGCCCGCGCCGGTTTTGACCACCACGAGAACGTGAATATTCACCTCCTCCACGGGAACGTGAATAACCACCGCCGCCATTATTGCCGCCGCCGCTATTTCCGCCACTGCCACCACCGCGAGAATACCTTTTTTTTCCCATTGACAACTACCTAAAAGCCTCAAGTATCAAATCGTAATAAAAAAACCTAACAGTATAAATAAAAGATGTTTCCACATACCCTGCCCTTTCACTCACAACAAGTCGTTCAAACGGGGGGATATTGTTGGTTTCCAATAGTACACTAAAAAGTAGAAAGCCGTCTCAAGCTATAACCCTTCTGCTTCACTTGAAGGTTTGAGAATTTAATCCGACCAAAAGCAAAGGCAGAACTTCAAAAGTGGGGTATTCAAGAACGTATGGCAAATTCTCTCTAGCCAATACACTAAGGCCAAATTTGCTCACTCTCCCTTTTAACGAAAGCACTCAATGCAAGGATACCATTCCAAAAACAGAAAAACTCTTCTAAAAAGGAGGCCTTACACAAAATGGATCGATAGGAACTGGAAATCCTTTCACTCCTAAAACGGAAACACCATCCTGGTAACATTGACTCTTGATCCGATTGCCGAAGAAACGGCAAGCCCAAGGACAATGTCTAGAAAAAACAGTCGTTTAAAACACAATACCTAGAAAACGTGCCAGAGAAACAGGCTCAAACGAAGGACACTTCCAATAAAAGAAAGCTCTCAACCAACAAAGCCTCTAGCACTAGGAAAGTCAAAAACTACGAAACCAGCATGAAACCTATCGAAAGTAGGCGAAACAAAAAAAACTGGAAAGAAGAATCTAAAAAGGAAAACGAAATAAGAGCCAAAAAGAAAACAAAAGGGATCTAAGAATTGCAGCAGAAATCAAGCATAAACAATCAAGAATAAGTCTAGCTGGTCAATTCAACGATACAACGAACGTAAGCAAACGGTCGTTGAAACATGGCCAGAACGCCGAAAAAGGTGGCATCCCGACAGAAGCCCCTCACGTAGGGAATCTCTTACGCAGTTTACACTTCCTCGTTTAAACCCTTCAAAGCTCAAACTGTCACATACTGCAGGGTCGTAACGAATTAGACCCAACAATATATCATGCTCTCGCAGGAAACTGTATGTAGTGATTCTCTCTTATCTATTGAACGATGTCAAGTGAATATTCTCTTGGGGCGACGAAAAAACGTCCTTATTTCCTATTTTCATCTTAAAGAAGACAAAACTTGAGGCCAAAATCGTTATTGAGAAGATTTCCTGCCTATTTCCCGCAAAAACGTCATATTTTATCAATTTTACCCCACAAACTCGACGATTCTCCAGAGGTGGGATTGGACTCTGCTTTTAAAAGGTTTTGCCCGCCAGAAGAATAAATTGCTTTATAAAAGGACGTATAAAGATGGCTCTGATGTCAAGGATCGTATTGGTTTGGGCACTTTTCATTTCGAATGCCGCCATCGCCCAAGCCCAGATCGACTGGATGACCGACCTGAACATGGCCCGTGCCAAAGCGAGCCAGGAAAACCGCCTTTTGCTCCTTCATTTTTGGAGCAAAAGTTGTCCTCCCTGCTTAAAACTTGAGACCAATGTCTTTCCACGTCCCGATGTCGTAACCGCCTTAGAGGCGAACTATGTTGCTGTCAAAATCAATGTCGACACGAATGGCTCACTTGCTAAACAGCTCAATGTTACCCGATGGCCAACTGATGTAATCGTAACAACAGAAGGCAAAATCCTCTCTCACTCGGTAAGCCCCCAAGCACCGACCCAATATATCGGAATGGTAAATCAGGTCGCCTATCAAGCAAGACCGTACCTTCAGGCACAGGCCCAAAAACTCTATGCCCAACAAGTTCGAGTCGCCCAATCTCGCCAAAACCATACCCAAACCCAGGCAGCTCACCAGCAAAACTTCGCTCAAAACTCTGCATTACAAAATACTTTTGTCAAAGATAATCGTGCACAGAGAGGTTCACACCAGTATCAGACCAATGTTCAAACACTTGAACGGTACCCACTTAACTCCCAGCTCGCTCGGCACCAAATGGAGCAAGGCCAAAATCAATTTACGCAAAACAATGGCCAACAACAAAACAATCTACGGCAAGATGAATATAGACAAAATAGTTATCAAAACCAGCTACAACAACACCAGGGTCAGCTCGGCCAGTATGACCACCATTACCAACTTTCTCAAAACAACTCTCAAAATAATCAATTCACACAAAATCAGCGACAGAGAACCCAGAAACAGACCGTCGCTCAAAACAATTGGCAAAAAAACCACCAAGCCCAAAACCTAAATTACCAAAACAGCTACCAAGACCAGCAGGTAACACAACAAGAAGCGAATAAAACAATCACATCCGAGGAGACCTATGGCTTCTATGGATTTTGCCCTGTAACGATGCTCAAAGAAAGCCGTTGGCAAAAAGGGGACAGTCGGTTTGGCGCCAAGCATCGTGGCATGGTCTATCTGTTTGCCTCACGGGAAGCACAGCAGACCTTTCTTACTGACCCAGACAATTACAGTCCATATCTGCAAGGGTACGATCTTGTTCTCTTTGCCGAAACGGGAAAACTATCTTTGGGAAAATGCGACACCGCTCTTTTCAGCGAAGATGGAACGACCTTTTATATGTTCTCAAGCGAAGCCTCTTTAGAACGGTTTGAGGCCAATCCCCATAGGTACCTCTCTCTTCTATCCGAATTTTTACAAAAGAAATAAAACTGGCTCTTTGCCAATTTTGTTTTGAAAAAATTATTGACCACCCCCTCCTCTCCCTAGATACATTGCCCTAATACATGCCAATGGTGAGAGAAGTGGCTAAGCCAAACAAGAAAATCGCAAGCAAAACAAGAATAATTTTTGCTGCGACAGTTCCCAGCCGTTCCTGTAGGAATTTGACTTTGGAATGCATCAAACAACGGTCCCAAAACCCAATCGTCATTACTAAAATAAAAAATCCTAACAGCGCAGCAACGACAGCAACAAAAAGATCAGCTAAGGAACTCACAGGTTTCAAAGACTCCTTCCAGTATCTATTTTTTTAGCATTTGCCTTTGTTCTATTCTTGATCGGGATCCACTGCAAACCCTAATTTTTTTGCTTTGATAAAGTCGGCCTCGGCAAGGTCGTCTTGACCGAGGACTTCATAACATTCTCCTCGAGCATAATAGGCGACACCACCACCAGGGTCGATTGAAATCGACGTCGTAAAATCATCAATCGCCAAACCATACTCGGAAAGCCTAAGATAAACCGCCCCCCGATTGTGGTAGGCAGAGGGCTCGCTAGGGTCAAGCTCTATCGCTTTCGAGATATCATCAAGTGCTAACTCGTTTTCAGAATTGACAAAATAACAATATCCTCGACTAACGTATGCTGGCCTGTCATTAGGGTTGTCCTGGATGAGCTTGGTAAAGTCTTCAATTGCCAGCTCATTTTCCTCCATGCTAAAGTAAACATTTCCTCGACTAAATCTTGTTTTAGCAAAATGAGGGGCAAGCTCCAATGTTTTGGTATGGTCCTTTATCGCTAACTGATTCTCCTCAAGGAAGGCGTGACAATCACCTCGCATGGCATATACCTCAGCCCGATCAGGCTCAAGCTCAATCACCTTCGAAAAATCGACGATCGCCAGTGCAAACTTTCCCTGCTCAAAGTAGCAAAACCCTCGATCATAATAAACATGTGGTTTACCAGGTGTATGCTCGATTACTTTTGTTAAGTCAGCGATTGCCTCTGAATATTTTCCGAGCGTTGTAAAGAGAGACCCTCGATGAAAAAAAACTTCCATGTTCTCCGGATCTAGCTCAATTGCCTTCGCAAAATTAGTGAGAGAGTCACCATATTTTTCAGTCGACCGATAGGCAAGAGCACGAAGATAGTAAGCGTTTGGATCGTCTGGCTCAAGCTTAACCGCTTCAGAAAAATCATCTATTGCTTCATCAAATTTTTCTAGATTCATAAGAGCATAACCACGATCAACATAACCTTGGGCAATAGGGTGCTCTTTAAGAATCACTCTATAGTTATCAATAACTTTTTGAAATTCACCAAGCTCGACAAAAAGCCAACCACGTTGAAAATAGGCGACAGGATCGTCCGGTTTTAACTCGATTATTTTGGTGTAATCGTTGACAGCCTCTTCGCATCTCCCCAATTTTTGGTAACAATAAGCGCGGCCTCTATAGACACTAGAACTACTAGGCTGAAGGTTACTAGCCTTTGTAAAGTCAGCGATGGCCTGTTCATACTTTTCTAAAGCAACATAGGCATTACCAAGATCATAGTAAACATCAGCAGTATGGTAGTTTAGCTCAATCACTCTCTTAAAGCTTGTAAGAGCTAAATCATATTCTTCTCGATTAAGCCTGCACTTACCTAGACCAATATGTGCCTGAGCATTCTCAGGATCAAGATCTACTCCCTTGACAAAACAGGCATGAGCTAACTCGAACTCTCCCTGATAAATTCTGCAAGTGCCCAAACTAATATGAGCCTGAGCATTCTCTGGATCAAGCTCAATTCCTCTGGTAAAATCGGCAATAGCCAGATCATAATCTCCTAAAATAGAGTAGCCGCCTCCTCGATTTACATAATCCACAGAACTAGCCTGCCCCAAAGCTACCACTCGCTCATAATCAGAAATTGACAACTCATATTTGCCAAGGGCGCTATACGTACACCCCCTAACATTGAAAGCCAAAGGATCCCTCGGATCAAGATGAATCGCATGAGATGAATCGCTGAGTGCCTCTTTATATGCTTCAAGTTTTAAATACAAAGAAGCCCGTTTTGTATAGTTCTCAGAATTCTTTACATCTTGTTTGATTGCCTTCGTATAATCAGCAAGTGCTAGGCTATAGTTCTCTAACCCTCGATGGGCATCCCCCATGATCTGGTAAGCATCAGGACAACCGGGCTCCAACTCTAACACCTTTTTACAGTCCATAATCGATTCCCGATAATTCCCTGCACGGGCGTGAATAAGCCCACGATCTAAATAGACCTGTGGATTATTCGGAGCAAGAGCAATCGCTTTTGTGTAGTCGGCAATGGCAAGTGTATATTGCTCGGCGTTAAATTTTTCAATTCCTGCACGCAGGTAGACTTCCTCAGGGTTTTCAATCCAGGGAATAAAACGGATAACTTCACGCCAAATGGCAGCAATTATCTTTTTCATCGCTCTCAACCACGCTGTCATAATTTCTTCTATTGCCGTGACGTTTTCAACGAGAACCAAAGTCCATCAATCAGACAATTTCACACCTTCTCTCTACGAAAATAGAGGGTACCAAACCGCTCCCGAAAGTCAAGGAACAACCGATCCGCCTATCCCCCTTATAAGTTCTTTTTCAATTCTCTTTTTTTGGGTCTTTCTATCTTC
>JALCBQ010000038.1 GCA_028066335.1 Pirellulaceae bacterium | reverse complement strand
CGCCATACCTCCATATCGTTGTTAAACATAAAGGGGACCCTGCCTGTGATCGGATCACCAGCATGGGGAAGATCTTGACTTTTTAGGTGAAAATGGCGAAGGGGTAAATCTTCGGCCTTTTCCAGCGGAGCTTTCCGCTCAAACTCGACCTTCTGCACACGGGTTGGAGGCTTTGCATGGTACAAAATCGAGTAGGCGCGAGCGAACCCCTCGGTCGTAACGACATGCTCATAGAACAGACCTTCGCCAAGGAAGCTTTCCTCCTTGGGCCGTTTGAGCTCAATGTGTCTCTTGGGGGGTAAAACCCCTAGTTTTCTGTAGTTTGGCATCTCATCTTATCCTTATATGTAATTTCAAAACTTTATTTTGAATTATCTTTTAATTACTTTTTTCAACAATCCGATTCGTTAACTGACCGAGACCTTCTATTTCTAGGGTAATTTCATCACCAGCAGTGAGCCATCCACCAGTCGTTTCTGGGCCAAGCTCTAAAATACACCCTGTTCCGACGGTCCCACTACCGAGCAAATCCCCTGGATAGAGCGTTACATTTCGTGAAGCGTGTGCAATCAATTGTGGCCACGAATAGTACATATCTTTTGCATTACCATGAGATATCTGTTTCCCGTTAAGAAATGCTTTCATCTCTAACTGAAGGTTTCCCTTCTCATCAAGTCGGTCACGAAGGTCTTCCCAAAGAACGAGTTCAGGGCCAACGGCTGTTGCAAAGTCTTTTCCCTTTGCCGGTCCGAGACCGACCTGCATCTCTTGCCGCTGTAAATCTCGGGCACTAAAGTCATTGACAATGGTCAAACCCGCAACATAATCCCAGCTATCTTCTGGAGAGATATCCCGCCCCTTTTTTCCAATCACTAACCCCAGCTCCAGCTCGAAGTCAAGCTCAACCGAGGGCGATGGGATAACGATCTCTTCCTGATCGTGTACGAGTGAACAACAGTTTGAAAAGTAAAAGACCGGGACCTCATACCATTGAGGTACCATCTCGAGACCTCTCCTTTTCCGACAAGTACTCACATGTTGCTCAAAACTATAGAAATCTCGAAAAGATCGAATATATTGCTCATCGTCAATAGACATTGGCATAGTGCCACGATCTCTATCGGATTGAAAAAATAGCCGTTTTGTTCGTGGCTGTTTCTCTGACATGTCAGGTTCTGCTAACTCCCATCGCCTATACTGAAGAAGGTACCTCTCGACGTTTGGCCAATCTGGTCACTTCGAATAAAACCGATAAATGGACATACACCTACAGATATAGCGGTACTTCTTATTCTAGCCATTTTTCCAACAAATAGAAACAGACCGTACCACCTTGCACCTTGCCTAAAGGCAAAGACCTGTTAGGGACGATCTGTCTATCTGAACCAGCTCGCTTAGAGTAATCCCCGCCGCTCTTGTTCGCGCTCGATCGCTTCAAAAAGGGCTTGAAAGTTCCCCTCACCAAAACCATCAGAATTCCCTTTTCGTTGAATCACTTCATAAAACAGGGTCGGTCTTTCAAAGATAGGTTTGGTAAAAAGCTGAAGAAGATAGCCATCGGGCCGGTCTCTATCGACCAAAATGCCATTTTCCTGAAGCTTGTCAAGTGGCTCCTCAATTTCGCCGACTCGGCCAGGGAGCTCCTCAAAATAGGTATCTGGAACATGTAGAAAATCGACACCATTACTACGCATTTCGGAAATCGCTGTGATAATATTGCTCGTCAACAAAGCGATATGCTGAACCCCGGGACCTTTATAGTCGTCGAGGTAAAGTTGAATTTGAGAGTTCTCTGAAGAGGGTTCGTTAATTGGTAATTTAATGTATCCCAGGTTGTCCTTCATGACCTTGCTCATGAGTGAACTACGACCTGTATCGATATTGAAATGAGCAAGCTGATCGAAACCAAAGATTTTTCTATAATAGTCGCACCATTGGTCCATGTCTTCAACATTGGCAACGACATGATCGATCATCATAAAATGAATATCACTATCTTCGATCCCACCCGGAATGTTTTGGTAACCAGGGGCAAAAGGTGCTCCACGGTCACGTTCAAGAAAGGTATGGATTGTATCACCGTAGGCAGCAATGCTCCCCGCTTGAAAACCATCTTGAACATCAAGATCTCGAACGACAGTTGCGCCAGATTCGGACGCTGTTTTTAGCGAGTTGGCTGCATTTTTCACCCGAAAGGCGATATCTTTAACGCCATTACCATGCTTATCGAAGTGCGCTCTTAGCTGATTTGCCTCTGGTGAATCCCCCTGTGGTTCGGCAAAAATAAAGTTCACACGTCCCTGCCCAACAACAAAAGCACGTCGCCCTTTAAGTCCAGTCGACTCGTCTCCATAGGCCCGTTTTTGCATCCCCATACATTGAACATGATAATCGGCCCATTCATCAGCATTGTCAACGATAAACTCGATATGGTCGATTGAACGGAGACCCAGTGGGTTAATGTGTGCCCGACTCGGATCTAATTCAGGTGAGGTATGTGAGTTCATTGCCTACCCTTTTTTATAAAATGTAAAAACTACTTGGGAAAACGCTCAGTCTGCAATCTCGAACCTCGCTTCTTCTCCCTCTGACACAAACGCTAATACCAATGTCAGACACAGAATGAGGCGGTTTGTTGACGCTCGCTGAACGATACAATATACTTACTTCAAACTACTCTAATGTTCCAAACCCGTTTTGTTAATAGTCCTCTGGAAAGATTTTGTTTTTTATAGCGGACAACCTTACCCTCTCCTTTTTCAAAAGAGAAATCACCAAACACAAACACCCCTTTACCGCAGTATAATTCCGATAAACTGCCCTACCAATTTACAACATTTCTAGGGGAATATGGCTACCTCAGGAAGTTCACGGTTCGACCTCTCACAGAAATTCCTGTATATCAGATACAAGACAGATTGTCCGAAATAATTTACAAAAAGAAACACTCGAATATGCCAAAAGAACGACTATGGACCTCCTTAGGACTTAACGAAGAGGAGGCAGGCCAACTATCGCAACGTGTGGAATCGATCGTTGCCGAGGAACCTCGCCCCACCCTTGCATGGAAAAAAATCTACTCAAAGCTCCTCTCGCATTCTATCCCTTGGGAAGTTCAATATCAGATTTATAACGACCTTGCAACGAGCTATAACGCTGCCAAAGCTCCCTTTCCTCACTGGTTTCCCGAAAAGAGTGTAAACACAAATATCGAAAAGATTCTAAAGAAATGGCGACTCAAAGGGTACTCAGAACTCTACCGGTTTTCGATCAATCAGAAAAAAGACTTCTGGAAAAAAACTATTCAAGAACTTGATATCATCTTTGAAACCCCTCCAGCAACTATCTACGACGAGCAAAACCAAAGGTGGTTACCTAACGCTCGGCTGAATATTGCCCAAAGTTGTTTCCGTGCAGACAACCAAAAAAAGGCAATCGTTTTTGACAATAAAGAAAAGTCTCTGTCCTATCTAACGTACGGGCAACTCGAAGAGCTCGCCTTTGAGGTCGCCAATGGTTTACGCCGATGGGGCCTTGCTCCTCAGGAGGCGGTCGCAATTGATATGCCGATGACTCCCGAGTCGGTTGCAATCTATCTTGGGATTTTAATCGCTGGTGGAACTGTTGTCTCTATCGCTGATAGTTTCGCCCCCGAGGAGATCGCCACTCGTCTGAAAATCAGCAACACTAGGCTCATTTTTACTCAGGATTTCCTTCCTCGTGGCGAGAAGCAAATTCCTCTCTATGAAAAAGTTATCCAGGCGACCACAATAGAAACTGTCGTTTTACCAGCGGCAGGCCTCCTGTCACAAATAAATCAGGAGGGCAAGGTTCAGCGCTTTTCTGCCCCCAAAGCGACCTTTTCTACAACACTCCGCGAACAAGACCACTCTTGGGCTCATTTTCTTCATGCGAGTGAGAAACGAAAATACCATTTTGCAGATGCAAACGACTCTTCGAATGTTTTGTTCTCTTCGGGAACAACAGGCGACCCTAAAGCGATTCCATGGACACACCTAACACCTATCAAAGCGGCATCTGATGGTTTTTTTCACCATAACATCCAGCCTCACAGCCTTCTCTGCTGGCCGACAAACCTTGGGTGGATGATGGGTCCATGGCTTATCTATGCCACCTTTCTCAATCGTGCAACGATGGCCCTTTATCAAGATGTCCCAACGACAGCCGACTTTACACGATTTGTTGAAAAGGCACGTGTAACGATGTTGGGCATTGTGCCAAGTCTAGCCAAGGCATGGTTTGGCGCAGAGGCTCTCCAGGAAGTCGATTGGTCGTCGATCGAACTCTTCAGTTCGACCGGTGAATGTTCGAGCCCTCAGGAAATGTTCCGGCTAAGCGCTTTTGCCGGCTACAAGCCGATTATCGAGTATTGTGGTGGAACCGAAATTGGTGGTGGCTATATTACAAGCACCGTTGTCGAGCCAAATGCCCCTTCGACCTTTTCCACCCCCGCTCTTGGCAGTGAATTTCTCCTCCTCGACGAGGAAGGGAACGAGACTAACGAAGGCGAGGTCTTTCTTGTGCCGCCAACGATCGGCCTTTCCGAAGATCTTTTAAACCATGATCACCACAAAGTCTATTATGCCGAGACACCCCCGATTCCTCTTTCATATACTCAGGGAAAGGAAGAACAATCTCAACAGACTCGACCTCTTCGACGACATGGTGACCACATTGAACGTCTGGGTGAAGGGTATTACCGAGCCCGTGGCCGAGTTGACGACACAATGAATCTGGGTGGAATCAAAATTAGCTCGGCAGAGATTGAGCAAGTTCTCAATGAATTACCGACAATCAAAGAGACAGCAGCGATCGGCCTCCCACCATTTGAAGGTGGCCCCGAACAACTCGCTATCGTCGCTGTTCTTAATGAGCCTACTTCGAAAAAAAATGAGGCTGCCAAAGAAACAAACAATGAAACGGCCATCGACGAGATCGATCTTCTGAAAAGTGAAATGCAAAAAGCGATCAAAACAAAACTCAATCCACTTTTTCACGTCACCCGTGTCGTCGTTACCGATTCGCTACCAAGGACTGCGTCGAATAAAGTGATGCGCCGAACGTTACGAAGTGAGCTTACAAAGTAGAAATGTTTCAGAGAAGTCTATGAATATAACGACATGTCGCCAATTTTTATGGCACCCAAGATTCGACCCTCTCAGCTTGCCCCCTCCCCTTCACGAAAGAGCTGGAGGTAACTCCGGTACCGTCTAGGCGAAATCTGCCCAATTTTTATTTTTTCTAACACAGCACACCCTTCTTCGTGTATGTGGGTACAGTCGGCAAATTTACAGTTGGCAAGGTGGGGGCGGAACTCGCAGAAGTAGTTCGCAACCTCCCTGGAAATGATATCCCACAACTGGAACTGGCGAATACCGGGGGTATCAACGATATGGCCCCCTTCCTGCAGCCGAATAAGTTGCGAGCTGGTTGTCGTGTGACGCCCTTTTTCATTTTCTTGACTGACATACCCTACGCGCAAATGGAGAGAAGGTTCAATCGCATTGAGCAACGATGATTTACCAACACCACTTTGCCCCGTGACAACATTTCTTTTGTCCCGAACAAGTTGTCTTAACAAAGCAATCCCCTGGCCTGTTTTGACCGATGTCAAAAGGACTTGATAACCAAGAGTTGTATACTCGCCAACTAAAGGGACAAGGTCGACCAAGTCAACAAGATCGGTTTTATTAATACAGATAATTGGGGTGAGATTTGCCTGCTCAGCGACGACAAGCATCCTGTCAATAAGGTGTGGCTTTAGGCTCGGATAGGCGGCACTACTAACGATAAAAACCTGATCAACGTTCGCCGCAAGAATATGTTGCCTCCTTTTACTTTCACGTGTTAAAACCGTTCGCCGCGGCTCAACACGCTCGATGACACCTTTATTACCCGCCTCGGGCTCGAACAAAACCCGATCTCCCGTGACAACAGCACTCCGCTGTTCGGTCGCTAGGGTCTTTAAAATGCGCCGAATCACACATTCATAAATCGTTCCATCAGCAGATTCGACTTTACAATTCAGTCCATGGACATGAACAACAAGCCCCTCCTGGCAAGTGGTACTCTCGATCTCGCGGTAGATCGACGTTCCCTCACTTCCTTCTTCGGCCTCGATACCGATGACCGTCCTCTTGCGAGTTAGTTTTCCTTTACCACTGACCCGCTCCCCTTTTTTGAGGTTTTCAATCTGGTCGTCGCCTTCGTGATATTTTCGGGTTAACGAGTGGTCCCGAGTTCGCCCCGACCGGTTCTTTCGGAAGGTTGTGCGCAGCTTTTGTTTACCACCTTTTTTTTTCGCCATTGAGTCCAATCTCTAGGGAAAACGCATAAATTTATTTTCATGCTTTTATATTAGTCTATCTGTAAAAGGCTATTATATCCTCACTTTCTCAAGATATAAAGTGAGTCTTCATCTGCAGCGTGTGCGAAGATCCCTTGAATTTTGCCATCTTTAAGAAAAAGAAATATTCTGAAATTCTCTTGGTAATTGAGCCTCTTGCTCTGTAAAATGGGTATACAAGCTAATATGTCTCGCTAAAAGCGTAGAACTGGCCCCCATCTACCTCCTAGGAACCATCTATGCACACCTTGCCCCTATTAAAATTACCCGAGCGATCTCGCCCCTCGGTGACGGTTACCTGGATATTTACGTTTTGTCTATCGGTCGGTTTGACCTTTGTCGGTCCACCTTCTACCCTTTTCGCTACAACCGTCGCCTATTCGGTGCCCAGTGGCCTCTTTGGCACAAGCACGGATACCCTTGGCTTTGCATTTACCGTCAAAAGTAGCGAGCTCACCTCAAATCAAGTCTTTAAAATTACTGACTTGGGGGCATACGATGTCAATGGAGATAATTTTCAAGGGGCGGTCGAAGTCGGTGTTTATCGTGCCTATGACGGAGCATTGATGGCCTCCGTTTCTCTTCCGGCTAGCACGAGCGAGTCACTGGAATCGGGGTTCCGTTATGCAAGTATTACCGAGGTCGCCCTTGCCCTTGATACCGAATATCGAATTGTTCGTGCTGTCACTGATAGCCAAGATGGAAACCATTTTTACGATAACTTGATCTCAAGTCCGACAAGCCACGCAACTTTTCACAATGTGATCGACCCAGGAATTGGGTACATCACTAGTGGTAGTTCTGGCTCGCTTGGTTTCCCGACAGTTGGGGAATCCAATTTTAGGTACTATACTGCGAATTTTAAATTCGAAATTGAGACAGTTCCTGAACCTTCTTCTTTGGTGCTGGGTAGCCTTGGTCTCGTCGGCCTAGCAGGGGTGGGCTTCTTTCGCGCAAGAAAACGACAAACATGTGTTTAACGTTTTAGTGACAACTGTTTTAATGGCAACCTATAGGCGGCAGTGAAAATATCGCTCCGAAGATACGGCTGCAAGGTATCGTTGCCTGAGTCCGATAGTCCTTGAGGTCGTTTTCCGTTTTCCGAGGGGATAATTAGACGATTTATTCTTTGTCGTCTTATTCTCTATCGTCGATTGACCCGTTTTCGTCCTCTTGGCTTTCTTCTTGAGAATTCGTAGAGTAGTGGTGATAAAGATCGGTATGTTTTGATTTCGGCACTTGTGCCAACTCGGCACCTTTAACAAATAGCTCTGCCAGCATACGTTTTTTAAGTTCACCCTTCTTACGAAATACAATCGTCTTTACCTGCCCGGTATCACCTGAGAGCAAACTCTCTCCACCATAGCGGAGAGGCATAACCTGCAACAAATAGCCGTACTCAAACCCAACAGTTACTGAATCTTCGGCAAGTTGCAAAAAGGCAAAATAATGTTTCTCTTTCGCGTTTGCTGCCATTGCCTGCTCTGCAAAAGGGTCATTTTTTTGCTGATCTAAACGACCGGCAATCCATCCAAGGGGATTAAGGATTTCTTCCTTGTTACTGACCGAATACCCAATTAAGTCCCAACCCTGCCGATATTTTTCGTAAACAGGTGCGACCTTTTCGTTGACTGCATCCAACAAAAGCTCCCGAATCTGCTGAGCCAAAAAGGCTACCTTTGTCGGATAATCATCCAAATAGGTTTGAATTTCAAGAGAGACAGGAAACATTCGCCAACCTGTTTTAAGAGAGAATTCAAAGACAAGAAAAGGCGAAACTTTGTCACCACCCCATAACCATATTCGATTCGATCGCCCGACGCGATTTTTCCATGTCGGCGCCAGTCTTTTTCATATAGAGTCGAATCGCACCAAGCTTGTCACCATGCGCCTCCATGAGACAGTCTCTTGCGACCTCACAAGGCTTGCTCGTCTCTGTGAGCCCCATAATGGATTTTGAAATTACCCAACTATCTCGTGGTCTCTTGGTCAGCCGGACGACTTCCTCTTCAGGAAAGGCTTCGACAAGTTTTTCGCGAGCAATCTCTTCTGTCTCTGCCCACGTAATCACTATGTGTCCAGCCGTTTCAATTTCGTACAATGGCATTGCTTGAGCCTTTCGCCTTGTATTCTTAAAGCCTTTCTGGAAGGGTCTCTATTTCTTCCAAAGGCCCTTTATTGTAGAAAATGAGTTCCCCAACAACAACGTCATTTTATCTATTCTACAAAACAATCGGCCTTTGTAGAGACATGAAATTGACGATTTTATTTGGTCACTTCTTGCCATAGAGGCTTTCCTCCCTTAGAAAGAAGGGGATCCCTTGATGCCTCTTTTTTATAAATGAATCGAGAAAGCAATGTCCGAACAAGGCTGGAATCAACAAGAAATCGCTACCGGTTTCGATCAAGCAGCCGATATCCTCCACCCTTATTACCATGTCTTACACGACAAGCTGTTCGAGCTTTTTCCCTTTAAAGAGAAAGACTCTGCCGTCGTTGTTGACCTCGGTGGTGGAAGTGGCCACTTTGCCCGAAAGGTGCTAAATGAATTTCCGAAGGCGACACTGATACTTATCGACCAGAGTGAACCTTTCCTGAATATCGCCCGAAGAAGGCTGGCTCCCTTTGGAGACCGCGCCCTCTTTTTATGCTCGAATTTACAAGACAACTGGCTCTCCAAACTCCCCGAAAAAGCCGATATCGTCGTCAGTATGTCGGCTATTCACCATCTGACCGATCAAGAAAAGGATACCCTCTTTCACCGAAGCTACTACGCTCTCAAAGAGGGTGGACGCTTTGCCAATACCGACCTGTTTTATGAAGAAAACGTGACCTACTTTAAAGAGCTCGTCCGGAATTGGATGGCAACCATCAAACAGGCACAACAAAACGGTCGAATCCCAAAGCAACTAGACAAGCTTCTTCTTGAGTGGAAAACCCAAATGTTAGCCGTCACCGATGGGGAGGCCAATAGAAGAAACTTCTTCCCACAAACGCCCGATAAACAGATCGACGCACTCGCCGGTTCCAGTTTTAAACATCCCAAAATGACCTGGAGGAGAGAGCTGTGGGCTCTCCTCGTTGCCGACAAATAACAACGATCTCTTTCTTTATTCTGCCTCCACAGAGCCTTAGCCTCTTCTCTGCCGGTATTCAAGCGTTCGAATACTCTAAAAAAAGATTGAAAAGTAGTCAATAATCGTCTGACCTTCTCTCAAACTACTGGTTACCAATCTCCATAATTGTGGAACTAATTCGCCACAAGATTCAACTCCTCCTTTAGTTGATCGACCCACTTTTCAATCCGATCGGGGGTCTTTTCGGGCTCACCATCTTCGTCCAGCACAAGTCCATAAAAGTGATTCTCGTCGTAGAGTCCCTCTGACTCCTCAAAATCATAATCTTCGGTCGACCAAAGTCCGACGATCTCTGCCCCTTGCTTTTGAAACGGCTTCCATAATATTCCAAGTGCATCAACGAACGAATCAGGATAGCCGGCCGCATCACCGAGCCCAAAAAAGGCAACCTTTTTCCCACTAAAATCGACTTCCTCAATCTCTTCAAGCTTATCAAACCAATCATCTTGAATATCGCCAATGTTCCACGTCGGTACACCCAATATCAAAACATCGTGTTGAATAAGATCTTTTGTTTTAACAGTAGCAACGTCGATTGGTTCACCAACGGATTCACCAAAATGTTCACCAATCATTTCTGCACAAGTCTCCGTATTTCCGGTCGTTGTACCGAAATAAATACCAATATTCATATTTTTTCCTTCACTCCTCAAAGCAGGTAAAATTCTTTCAATGGCCAGTATGGCCAGACCAATCTTGGTGAACAAACTCGTTTCTGCTTTTAAAAGATCCTCCCCTAAAAAGGGAGAGGCCTATTCAGAATTTTGCTTGCAGAAAGATTTGCGAGGAGAATCGCATTGATAACAGCTAGCTATAACAAAACATGTTGTTTACCACCGAAGGACTCTATTTGTAAAAGTAGAAAAACATACTGTCAAGTGGCAGAAGAATACTCTAAAATACCATTTGCAAGAAGTTGCGTTTCCTCCCTCCCTCTTTATTTTCATGAGAACCCCTATGTCTACGATCGCCCCTACCATTACCCTTCAGGAGATAGAAGAGGCTGCCGATCGAATCCGCCCTCATGTTCATAGCACCCCCCTCCTATCGAATAAGACCCTCAATCGCTTGTCAGGTGGCTCTCTCTTTCTAAAATGTGAAAATTTTCAAAAAGGGGGAGCCTTTAAAGCTCGTGGCGCTACGAATGCCGTGCTTCAACTTTCTGAAGAACAGAAACAGAATGGGGTCGTTACCCATAGCTCGGGAAATCATGCTCAGGCACTCGCCCTTGTAGCACAAAGTCAAAATATCCCCGCCTATATCGTCATGCCCCAAGGGGCCGTTGCAGCGAAAAAAAGGGCCGTCGCCGGTTACGGCGCAACAATTATCGAATGTGAGCCGAACCTTCTTGCCCGACAAGAAATGGCGAAAAAAGTCAAACAAGAGACAAACGCAACTTTTATCCATCCCTACGACAATAAGCAGATTATCGCCGGACAGGGAACCGTTGCCCTCGAAATGTTAACACAAAACCCTGCCCTGAAAACGATCGTCGTTCCAATAGGAGGTGGAGGCCTTGTTTGTGGCGTTGCGATCGCCGCCAAAGCGACCTGTCCCGACATTCGAATTATCGGGGTCGAGCCGGCTGGCGCCGCCGATGCATTCGAAAGCCTTCAATCAGGGACCTTTGTCCCCTCAACTGACCCCCAAACGGTCGCTGATGGGCTTCGGGCGAGCACTGGCGAACTAACTTGGCCCCTCATTCAGAAGTATGTCGATCAAATCATTACCGTAACTGATGAAAAGATCATGGACAGCTTACGACTCGTTTGGGAACGGACAAAACTCCTTATCGAGCCGAGTTCGGCAACTGTTGTTGCTGCCCTTGAGTCTCCTGATTTCCCAAAAGAATGTCTCGAGGAACCGATTGGCCTTATCCTAAGTGGTGGGAATGTCGACCTCGAAAACCTTGTATGGAATTCTAAAAAGTAGTGACGACCTCTCCTTGGTTTCTCCACGATTTAGCTTCGCTCCACAATTCTCCTGCCATATTCTCTTGGCAATTGATATTTCGTCCGGCGGCAGCCTGATCAGCACCCCAAAGCCCCCTGTTTGCCGATTTTTAACAAAACGTTCTCCTCATGAGAAAGAATTTCCCTGAAACTCACCAGTACAGGGACTTCTTTCTTTCGGTTTCCTCACCATTTTTGCCGAAAAGTATGAATGAGATCTCAGGTTAGCTAAAACGAATTCAACTACAAAAAAGTGGAATAAACGACCCATGGAGATAGAATTCCCCGAGCATATGCAAGGATGGATAAACGACCTTTTAGTATGGGTCGGTTTTGGGACACTCGTGGGGCTTCTGGCTAAAGCGATCATGCCGGGGCGAGATCCCGGAGGGGCAATAGCAACACTCGCAATGGGAATCGGAGGAACGATCATTGGATGTGGTGTTGTCGCATACTTTTACGACGGAATACGTATCGTGCCAATTAGCCCAGGCGGCATGCTCGTTGCCACGGCTGGCGCCTTTATTATCCTCTGCTTTTACCGCCTTCTTTCAGGTTACTGGTTTGTCGAAGGGGAACATCCTCGCCGGGGACGACGGATTTTTCGAGGTGGTCGCTCACGACGTCGCCGCCCCGCTCTCCACTACGACGATTTTTAATCTTTCCCTGCTCTCTACTCCCTTTCACCTCTGCCTTCATAAAGTATATGGAGAGCTTCCCATAGGGTCGCCTGCAGAAGTCCCTCATGGAGGTATACCCGTGCTAACTATGCCCTCTTTTCAGTAGAAGGATTTTCGGTGGGTGCAGTAGACCGTTACAACTTTCGGACGACACCAACAACGATCCCCTCAACCGTCGCCATTTTTGTGTAGATTGGCTTCATTGTTTTATTAGCTGGCTGCAGGCGGATACGATTCTTTTCTGGAAACCAATATTTTAAAGTTGCCTCACCATCTTCGGTAAGAGCGACAACGATGTCTCCCGAATGAGCCCCCTTTTGCCGCTTGACAACGACGTAGTCGCCGTCGGATATTTGTGCCTCAATCATTGAATCCCCTGTGACTTCAAGGACTAAATGACCCTCTTTGGGGAAAAATTCGGCAAAGTTAATCGTCTCACTCTGCTCGATCGCCTCGCTCAAAGGACCGGCTGCAATTCGCCCCGCAAAGGGGAGCCCACTTTGTTCCTCAGTACGTTTACGACTCTTTTTCGTGAGCTCAATCGCCCTTGACTTATTCGGCAAACGCTGGATATACCCCTTCTTTTCAAGAGCCCTGAGGTGACACATCACCCCATTTGGCGAGCTGATCTCGAAATGTTCAGCAATCTCTCGTACCGAGGGAGCAAACCCTCTCGTGAGGATTTGTTCGCGGGTAAAGTTGTAGATTTCCTGTTGTTTTGCTGTCAGTACATTTTTTTTGGCCATAAGAATAACAACCTCTCTTTCCCAAAGCTTCCAAAAGAATACCCCGGAAACAAAAGCAACTTGTACATTTGTCTACATAAAGTACATTTGTACACTTATTTAAATTCTATTCAAGGCTGAAACCAAAAAATAGAACGAATTTTCACAAAAAGAGGAAACCTATTTGGACTTTTACTATCGGTAATCTACTGTTTCCAAGACGACACCCTAGTCCCCATGTTGTATACAGGAAGAACGATGAAAAATTCGATACTACGATTTCTGAAAAAAGAAGACGGGCCAATCGCTGTCGAGTATGCTGTCATGCTTGCATTAATCGTTATTGCCTGTGTTGGCTCGATTGCCCTTGTAGGTACCGGTGCCCGAGACAGCATGCAAAATTCGGCCGATGAAATCGGAGACGTTCTCGATTAACACTCTTTGCCCAATACCGTCTTGGGGCATATCGGGTTATAATGGCAAAAGATCATAGAAATCGCACGTTCGAACATTTCGGCGTGAACTTCTCTTGCCATGCCGACCTCCATGACCAAACTCTCCAAAGCCTGTAAACCGATCTCTCCTGAGCCTCCTTCTGGCAAATCTACGACCGAAGACCGAACCTGCATAGCCAAGGTAGGGCTTTTTTCTCGTTGCCGCAATTTTGTCCTCTTTGTCTTTTATCAGGTGACCCTGCGAACAGGATGGATTTTTAAGACAGAGACGATCGTTATGCCGGCGGCTCTTGATTCGCTCGGCGGTTCGATCGGCCTGCGATCGTGGTTACCGCTGCTCAATCGGTTTGGCCAAAGTATCCCACCTTTGCTCGTCTCTTCACGGTTAAAAATCCTACCAATAAAAAAATGGAGCCTTGCAGCAGCGACCCTGGGAATGGCTCTCCTCTTTTCAGGAATGGCCTCAATTTGGTACTTTTCAGATTACCTTACCCTCACCTTCTCTTCGACGGCAATCGATTGCAGACCTTATCTCTTTCTTATCCTTTATGGTCTTTTCTTCGCCTTTACAGGTGTGACAGTCTTAGCTGCAAATACACTGCAGGGAAAAATCATCTCGGTCGGTATTCGTGGCCGCTTGATGATGGTTTCGAATCTCCTTGGAACGATTGTTGCTGTCGGTGCCGTGTTGTACCTTTTGCCTCTTTGGCTTAAAAAAGAGTCTGGCCAATTCGAATATATTTTTGGCTTTTCGGCTCTCTGCTTTCTTTTGGCAACCCTGTTCGTATTACTCTTTCGTGAAGAGAGTGTTGTCCATACGCGAACGGCTCGCGGCATTCGTCACCTCTTCCGAGATACATGGGACCTCTGGGCACACGATCGCCCCTTTCGCAAGTTGGCGGTTGTGTCGATGCTCTTTACCACCAGTATGTTAATGTTCCCACATTATCAAAACATCGGAATTACTCAGCTAGATTTTCAACTGACGTCGTTGACCCTGTGGCTTGTCCTTCAAAACTGTGGAACCGCAGTCTTTAGCATTCTAGCAGGTCCCCTTGCCGACCGTAAAGGGAACAAGCTGGTCCTCCATTTTCTCATGTTTGGCATGATCTCGATCCCTTTGTTGGCCCTTCTATTTTTGTATTTTCCTGCTTGGGGGCACCGGTATTTCTATGTGGTTTTTATCTTGCTCGGTTTTACCCCGGTAACGTTCAAGACCCTCAGTAATTACGCTCTAGAAATCAGCACTGAGGCCGACCACCCTAAATACCTTAGTACCCTGAGTCTTTGTCAAGCGATTCCCATTCTGTTTTCACCAATTTTTGGCCTTGTCCTTGAGGCGACCAACTACGTTGTCGGCTGCTTTTTGGTCATCTCGCTTGTCGGCGCAGGTTGGTTGCTTACCTTTCGCCTTATTGAACCCCGCCATCATCTTAGTGAAGAGGAAAAAAGCCTCGCAATTCTTTCAGAAGAGGAGTCGGAGGCCTAGTGCCGAGGTGTATTGTGGCACGTAGACCCGTTTAGCAATAGGGGTTTTCATTGGAAAGGCCGACGAAGGGATTGTAAGTTCAAAATCGGTATGAATACACTCTCTCGGTTTCTCGAAAAGTTATGGCCAGCGAACGAAAGCTAAAACATCTGAAGTAGCTGTCTTAGGATTGTAAGCTCATTTTTTATATCGAAAACCTCTTTGGAAGTTGACACCTTCCTTTTCTTCTGGCCTTAATTACTTATTTTCTTGCAAAGAAGAGGCTGTGGTTACAGAACCTTATATTTTATGGAGCTTTAGGGCCGCTATTTCTTTGTTTTCTGGGAATTTATATCGTAACCACTCATTTGGTAATCAATGGATATAGTAATGACCATTCAAATTTCGAAAAGCGATAGTTTGCCCAAAAAAACAGTCGTCCTACCAAGTTCCTAACCTGATTTCGAGGTGAAAGATGTCAAAATCAAATTTTTTACAACGTTCCTTATTAGCAGTGTTCGTTGCTGTCACTTTTGCAGTATCCGCAAAAAAAGTCTCGGCCAACGACGAGGTGCTAAAAACGGAGCACGGAGCCGCTCTAAAAGTGATCTTGCGACATGACTCTGCCATCTTTGCAGATGCCGATGAGTCGTCGCATTCCCAACCTGTACGTCAATTCGAGTTTTATTTCGTCCTGGCTGCGGACGAGGGGAAAGCCAAGACAAAAAACAATTTCTACCGGGTCGCGACTGGGACGAAAAAATCGAGCGCGGTGGGCTGGGTTAAAGCGAGTGATGTTGTGGAATGGCCTCATGGACAAGTCTTGGGATTTTCAAAGCGTTTTGAACGGGATCCAGCCCACTTTTTCGAGAACCAGCAAGATGCCGAAGGGTATTTAACAAATGGAAATCCCCATGATGCTATTAGCCGGGAACCGGAAGGAATTGAGATCCTTTCCCTTCTTCCGATACTCTACGAATCGGAGCTCGAAATCCATGGTGAACCAACACGAGTTTTCCAAGTGGCGTATATTCATCCAGCTGACCCCAAAAATGTGTGGGAGGCAAAAGAATCGATATCGATTCCAGTGATTCAAGCCGAACTGACACTCGATATCGTGTTTGTGATTGACACAACGTCCTCAATGGGGCCTTATATTGAGGCGGCAAAGACCGTAATTCGAAAAATTGCCGTTGAGGTCAACAAAAATCAAAATGTCAGTGGGCGAGTAAGAATTGGACTTGTTGGTTACCGAGACAAGGGCGACCACTACACATCAAAGGTGCTTTGCACGCTTGAGGCCGGGAATAATTTGGAAGTCTTCGATGCTATTTTGGAGTCGACAGAGGCGAGGGGCGGGGGTGATACCCCCGAGCAAGTATACGCTGGTGTTCAATCTGCGATCAGTGAGATGAACTGGAATGCCGTTGCCAATCGACATATTATCCTTATAGGTGATGCGCCCAACCACAGTGACGAGAGATCTTTGGTTTCAGTCGAAAAAGTCCTAGCTTCTGCGCAACCTGACACCTCCAGTGGTGATGTCGAGGCCTTATTACGACACATCACGATCCATGCCCTGCAAGTTGGGAGCAATTCAGGGAGGGATTCCGATCTTCTTTGCCGCAGGCAATTTGCAAGGTTAGCAGCAGGTCGGAATTTTGCCGGGCTTTGCGCAAGCACATCCAGTGTTTCGAGCTTTACGGAACAACTGGTGACCACACTAACAAACCGAGTTGATGACACTGAGGAAGCGATCAAAGGAAAAGTTGAAGACCTAGCTTCAAGAGATCCGAATGCCGGATCGATTGGAGCGGTTTTGGAATACTTGGGGAAAGAGAAGGTTGTCGGTGCTACCTTTTCGAGTGGGTACGCAGCTGAGATCGACTCAAAGGGAAATCGTACGGTGGAGCCCTACCTCTTGGTTGGGCGAAACGACCTCCGAGCGTTCAAGTCAGCACTCGAGTTCTGCGTGACGACCCTTGAGGGTGCAGGAGATCCTGGAAGCAAAGATGTACCGAGGATCCTCAATGGATTAAAGACTTTGACAGTTCACCTGAATTACGACGGTGAAGTGACTGCGGAAACACCGTTGAAGGACATCCTTCAGCTGATTTTGGGGTTGCCTGTCAAGTCGGACGTTTTTGATATGACACCGGCTCGCTTGGCGGCAATGTCACAACGTGATTTTAATTCTTGGGTTGACCAGGTCGATGCCAGTTATGCGCTGGTCGATGGCCATATCGAAAATGCGCGATGGTTTAACCTTGGCCGTGAAACCAAGCCCGAGCTAAGGTTTGCTTTTTTGAGAATCAGCGATTTACCGTAATTTCTGGATAAAACGTGAAATCATTTGTATTACTTCCCTTACACTCAGGTTTTTGGAGATGACGACATGGACCAATATGCGATAGAAATCAGAGGACTTCAACACTTTTATGATTCATCTGCGCGCCGGTTTCTTTTATATGTTGACAAGTTGAATATTCCCATGGGAAGCATAACTTCTTTTTTAGGAGCTTCGGGTTGTGGGAAGACCACACTGCAAACTCGCCTAGGCCTGTTACGGACCTTTGGTGTAAACCACTCGGCTGTGGATATGTTTCGCATAACCGAACGATTTTCGAGGACAAGCCGCCTCGTTACTCACGATATTGTGGAACTTCTGAAAAAAGGCAAGTCGGGGATGCTGGAAATAGAATCTCTGCGACGACGATTGATGGGGTTCTATCTCCAGACAGGCGAACTGCTGCCGACTTTAACAATAAAAGAAAATGTTGCGATGCCTCTCCGACTTAATGGGGTCTCTATACGAGAAGCAAATCGACGAGCTGAAGAAATACTCGGTTATCTGCTTGATAATTCGGACTTCGACAAATTGGCGTTTGATTCATCCGGCGGTGAATACCAAAGGATTGCATTGGCGCGTGCCCTGGCACATAATCCACAAATTCTGTTCGTTGACGAACCGACTAGTAGTCTTGATGTCCCGAACAAACGGCGGGTACTCGACCTTATGGCAAAAATTGTTCACGAGGAAAAAACCACTGTTTTGATGATCAATCACGATGAAATTTTGGCCCGGGACTATTCCGATTTCATCGTCAATTTTCGTGCAAACCCAGATGGCTGGAGTGATCTAATTTCAAAAAAATTTCGCCCGTGCGATGGATTTGGGCATCCAGTTAGCTTTGAAGCCAAAGTCGACGGTACCTGGGTTGCTGTCGACCCAAAATTTCAGTTTCACGTAGCGCCTTCGAAAGAGGAAGAACATGTTGCCTAAAAATAAGAAACTTAGGACGCTTTGGTACTACGGAGAAATTGCAGTTAAGGACTCGTGGCGATCCCGAATGACATTACTCACGACAGCAACTATTTTCTCCGGGATATGCCTTTTGTTATTGGTCCTTACAGGTTTGAAAAGTGGCCTTATTCGACAGTTGCATGACAATATTATGCAGAGCCCATCGTCGATCAGAGGTGACTGGTATGCAAACTCAAGAAACCTCGCGTTGGATGTGGCAGCCGAAGAAGCTCTTATCGCAGAACTGCCACAGGGCACGATTATCATCCCTGAAATTACGAAATTTGTTAGATTGTCGATGGCAACGAACACAGTTGAGAACGTCACGCTTCAAACTACAGTACAAGGTGACCCATTTCTCGGGCATTATGGGATCAAACTAAGCGAGACGGCAGCAGAAATCGTTATATCTCCGGCTATTGCTGAGGCACTTGGGGTATCAGATGAAGAGCTGAAAAACGGTGAACAAAACGCATCAATAACACTGTCCCGTGGCAAAGGGAGTGAAACTGTAACTGCAAAGCTCAATGTAACGATCCGATCAATTGTCGGTGATACCAGTTCAAAATCGAGAATAGCTTATTTGCCTCGCCGCTACATGGAGCAACTAGAAGACTTCACAAAAGGTGAAGCAGTAATCGAACATGGTTGGCCTGGATATCCGCTCGAACACTCGCTCGGCCACCAAGGTTATCTCGCTTACAACAAAGGAGCGTATACGGAAAGTGACCTAAACCGATTACACCTGCGCGGATTCAAAGCGGTTAGTATTCCAGCAACCACCCAAGACTCGAGCCAAGCTAACTGCCGCGACCTTTATGGTTTGCTGAAACCGCATAAACTTCACGTCTATAAAATCACGTCTGAGACTCAAAATGAACGATTCGAACAATATCTGGACTTTCATGTAAATGAAGTTGAAAAAATCACAACCGCTGATGACGTGATGCTCTACTGGTCAGAGCCTACTTATGCAAAAATCGAGAAAAAAAACCATTTGCTCATCGGAGTATCCGGGTCCCTTAGATGGCTTCGAGGGTACTTTCGTGACATGCGAACTCGTTTTAACAGACCAGCTCTTCCGCATGTGATGCTTCTTGATAGCGAAAAAACATCGAGTGTTGAACTGGAGCTATCGGGTGGTCAGCATTTGAGACTTACCGCCTTACCAGTGCCCACTCAGATCAGAGTTATGAGAACATCACGGTTCACTAAAATGGCTGACGAAGTTATTCAATGCTGGGAAGATATCGCCTCTAGCTTTGATTCGATACTACCGAGCCGTGTGGCATTTTTCAATTACACCAAGCGGTGGAAGCAAAGTGAATTTCGTCAAAAATTGATCGAGGTAGACCGCTATAATAATTCCCAAGGTCAACAAATTGCCATTGTTCCTGCAGGGCTGCTTTCCGCCATTCACCGCTATCGTCAAGGCACGCTCTCTTTCGATCCAATCAATCAGCAGTTTCATCGAGTTAACGAACCAAATAAGTACTTTAATGGTTGCTTCTACGCTCGGGTCTTGGAGGACGTCCCTCTAATTGATGATTACCTGCAAAAGCTTGGATACAGTACAGTCTCGTCGAGGCTACGTGTGTTGGAAATGCAAGGTTATGCTGGAACGCTAAACTTGCTAGTAATATTCTTCAAGTCATTTCGATTGTATTGGGAATCGTCACGGCCAGTGTTATATTCATGGAGGTGACGCGGCGTCGGCAGACTTCTATCGGGATTATGCGTATAATGGGAATGCAATCACACGGCATTTTCCTGTTCGTGTTTGCTCGGGCCATTCTGATCGCTGGCTTGGGCTGGGCAATAGCCAGTTTGCTTGCGTTACTGATTGCGCAAGGACTTCCTTTACTTGCTACCGGTGCAAATTGCCACCTAACCGTTGGCGATTTCTTCCAGGTCCTCGCCGGAGCAATCCTTTGTTCAGCGATCGGAGTGACGTACCACGCATACGCAGCCACTAGGTGGGATCCAATGACCGCTATCAACACTGGTAAGGTTCAGTAAACGGTTTCACTTGAAAATAATGCGATATTACATCCGTCCACTTCCAGCAAAGAATTACCCAAACGCAGACATCAATGGAAATATAAGGTGGATGAAAAAAATTTCAATTTTAGTGGTTGCCCAGTAGGTACCAAAGTAAAACTAGGCCAACTACAGTTACCCAACTTCTCAAACACAGTGATAAAGGAGCCTTACCAAGATTACTTGTTACAAGGCATATATAGCACAGTATCATGAATTACAATCCATATGGTGAATCGCGACTCGGGATATACATTTCTGCAGGATTTCTTGTTCAGGCCATATCTATTGTAATCGCGATTGTGGTCATTGCTCACTTGTTCAACGAAACCCAAGTGCAACCACAAGCTGAAAATGAACTACCTAACTACGAGCAACATGCTTATCAAGCAGATACATCATCATCGGAACCTCGAAAAGCTCAGACGCTAAATAATGCCAAGCAAAGTCAAGATATTTCCGAAACCAAACGGGAAGAGGTAAGCATCGATTCACCCTCCACAAAAACACGATCAGATGTCGAACTGCCAGACGCTATACCAGCAGCCAAAGACTTTGAGCTCGCAATCGCACAAATAAATCGACTAGACGATGAGTTCAGCCGACTTAAGATAAACCTAGCCGATCTAAAATTGGCTGACGAATTACACGCGAAAGCCACGACAAAAAACGCGATCCTAGCCAAAGCTATTTTATCTGGACGTTTGCACCTGAGAACTAGTGTTAACCCAAGCGATAAAACCATAATCCCCTTAGTATACGTGCCCGCTGGAAAGTTTCTAATGGGGCAAACTGCTATGCAGCGGAGTGAAAGTGCTCGCAAATCTGCGGCCGCTCACTACGATTTTTCCTTCCCAGCACATCTTGTTGACATTCAGTCAGGATATTTTATAGGTGCTTTTGAAGTAACTGTCGGCCAGCTCGCCGAGTTTGCAGCTCACCAAGTGCTTGATGATGGTACCGACGGGAAACTCCAGCACTCTAGTGAGATAGACCGTAGTAAGCCTGCTTGCAATATTTCCTGGAAAACAGCGTCAAAATATTGTGAATGGTTAACCGAAATCAATCATGGTCTCACTGTACGATTACCCACCGAAATCGAATGGGAGTACGCCGCACGAGGTAATACCTATATCCAGCAATTTGAGTCGACGAGCGAGCCAGCAATGATCCTTGGTGGTCCATGGCC
This sequence comes from Pirellulaceae bacterium, assembly GCA_028066335.1. GTDB lineage: Bacteria > Planctomycetota > Planctomycetia > Pirellulales > Pirellulaceae > JALCBQ01. The sequence goes on along the minus strand of JALCBQ010000038.1, from coordinate 1,352 downwards.
AGTCAACACAAACACACTCGATCGAGCTTGGTGCGGTTGTGTGGCCATGAATTCAAATGTCCAGGAATGGACAATCGATGCATGGGATGAGAAAGTTTATCAAAAACGTAGAGCCATGTCAGATACGCCTCTTAACAACAATACTTTCCTTTATGGTGGTCACCAACAAGAAAGCTCAGGAGAACCTAGCGGCCTTCGAACCATCCGAGGTTCTAGCTACCAAGATATCGCTGCAAATAGAGTTGTCGCTTTGCGTCGTTTCAAACCAGAAAGCACGGAGGAGAAGACAATAGGATTCCGAATCGTAGTACCGATTAACTTTGATTTTAATAAAGTCGAGTAAGATGTTTAGAATTTCACAAAAGTATCTAAATTTGCGACACCTGAAGAAAAATCAGTCACGCCAGTTGCCGCGTGCATGTGCTCTATTTTTACCGGTTACCCTCCTAATACCACTATACTTTGGATGCACGAAAACGAGTAAAAAAGTTTATCCTTCGCCCGAATCACAGTTCCATAGCAATGATGATGGAAAAATGAGAGACGATACAAAAAGCGCTGGACAACATTTACTACCGTCCAAATCGACAACAGAGATTCGTTTTGCGACGATCCCTGGTGGCACGGCTAGACTTGGTTCAGTAGCAAGCGAACCTGGCCGCAACCCTACCTTGGAACGCATGACAACAGTGAACATTATGCCATTCGAAATGTCGATCAGCGAAATCACCGAAGCTCAATGGTATTCAATTATTGAGCCCAATCGAACAAAAGAACTTGATTCTCCTAGTTTACCAATAACAAATATCACTTGGTATCAAGCGACACAATTTTGTGAGCTTCTAACCACCAAGACGGGCATCGTTCACCGCTTGCCAACTGAAGCAGAATGGGAGTATGCGTGTCGAGGTGGATCAATCAATATGTTTGGTGTTTGGGAAGGGAATTGCTCTCTATCCGACGCAATCACAAGCTTTCACCGTGGCGACTCAGGAAAGCTTTTTCGAGGTATCAAGGCGAGTTGTAATGTTGACTCTGGCCAGATCAGTCAAGTTGGGCAGTTTCCACCCAACAGTTTTCAACTGTTCGACATGCATGCAAACTGTTGGGAATGGATCAGTCTTAAAAATACGTTAAGTACGCCCCCAAGCCCCTTGCACGCGCCGATACGAGGTGGTTCAGCTATTCGACAAACCCCCTTGACTGCCGAGCTGCTAACCGTGCATGGCAGCAAAGGAACAAAGGAGCAAAAGCCATTGGGTTTCGGATAGTTCGGGAGCCTGAAAGATGATTTTGCCTCCACTTTTACAAATAGGAGTAGGTGGAGGGCGTCTCCAAACGAGGGAGCCCTT
>JALCBQ010000037.1 GCA_028066335.1 Pirellulaceae bacterium | reverse complement strand
ACTAAAAAGACTTTTAATAAATCAAAGAGTATATAACGGGTAATGCAGTGCATTGCCGAACAAAAAGCTTCATTAAAAAAAGAAAACAGGAACCAAGTATAGGCCAAGAGTGTAACAAGATTCCTTTTTAGAAGCAAAGGCAGTCTCTAGGTGACCATCGCACATTTCAGTGCTAGCCTTGCTCTTGTTCATTGGGCTGATTGTGTAGCTGAACTACCATTTTGTTAATGAGGGTAACATAGTGTTCGATCGCTACTGACAACTCTCCAGTTTCATGGGTTTTCTGAGCTTTACCATAGATTTCGTCAAGTTCACTCCACTGAAAATCCCACTTCTCCGCCTTGGCGGCTTCGATAAACTCTTTTGAAACTTTTTCGAGCACCTGAGCAAAATCTTCTCCATTTTGACAAACCGTCCGAGTATGAGGCCCTTCTCCAAACGGATCGCCGAGGTCGAAATTTTCGCCTCCATTATCCTTGGGAGACTGCTTTAAAATGAAATAACCCCACATCGAAAAGAGAATCATACAAAAGAAGAAAATAGCAGCCGGACCCCATTTCTCCCAAATACTACAAGCAATCACGCCGACCAGGTTCATACCACCGAGAGCCAATGCCAAGCCACCACTCATATCTAAGGTCGCTTCTTTCGCTGGTAGCAGGGGCGCCTCACCAACTTTGGTAACGATCACTGTAATATTGTCATGCCCTCCACGCAGATTCGCCAAATTCACCAAAAATTGGGTAGCAACCTCTGAAGAAAAACGGCCCATAATTTGGCCAATCTCCTCATCAGATACAAGTCCACTAAGCCCATCACTGCAGAGTAAAAAAGTATCGCCAAACTCAGTTTCAAAGGGCCCTTCAAGGTCGACTTTCACTTCAGGGTGAGGCCCTAGCGAGCGGGTTATCACATTCGAGGGGAGTTTGCACTCACCAGGTTTCTCTTGCCCGACAAATTGGCTGGCTGCCGCACGATACTCCCAAACAAGACTATGGTCAAAGGTTAATTGTTCTAAATGATTTTTCCGCAAGCGGTAAATACGACTGTCCCCAACATGTCCACAAAAGGCACCCTGTGGCAATAAAACCAACGCACTACAAGTCGTCCCCATCCCTGAAAAATCAGGATTCGCCTGACCACGAGCATAGATTTTTGCGTTGGCGTCTTCGAATGCTCGACACAGAGCAGTCGGCGCATTTTCAGAAGGATACTTCCGATAAAGAAGAGAGACCGTTTCAGCGGCAAGCTTACTCGCTAGCTCACCAGCAGCATGCGCACCCATACCATCGGCGACCACAAAAAGGTGTCCGCGGGTCCTCCACTGCTCGTCACTGTTGGCCAAGGTAACGGTGTATGCATCTTGATTGTTGGCCCGACGCATACCAACATCGCTCAAGGCCGAATGGTCCATCGTTGTGATAGCTAAGTTTCCGTAATTTTTTGTAATGCTAACAAAGGTCACAAAACCCTTAACAGGGGCAGAAGTTTTATCGAAACCTCCATTTGGCTACTGATGATTTGCCCTATTCTAATCCTTTCCCCTTAAAATGCGACGCAAAAAATCGAATATTCCCTTTCGTTTCTATTCGGTAGTCACTCAAAGTTGGCCTAGAAATAATCTCTCCATTTCTTTATAGTCTCTCTCCCTTTTCCTTTATGCCACAGACTGGCAACATCTACCTCTTTTAAAAATCGTTTTATGTTTTTATTTAATACGACAAAGCTATGGCGACGACAAGCCCCCATTTTTATGTGTGGGCTGGTGGTATTGATCCTTTGCTCCGGTTGTGTTCGCCGGCGTATGACTGTCCGTAGCAATCCACCGGGTGGGAGAGTCTTTATTGATGATCGTGAAGTCGGCACCTCACCTGTGAGTGTCGAGTATACCTATTACGGAACACGCAAAATTCGGGTTGTCAAAGATGGTTACGAGACCGTCTCGGTCAAGGAAAACCTTGCCCCACCATGGTATCAATGGCCAGTAGTGAACTTTTTCAGTGAGAATCTTTGGCCGGCCGAAATACGAGATGAGCGAACGATCGATATCAATATGAGCCCTCAAAAAATTGTCCCGACCAATGAGCTCATACAGCGTGCCCAAAGTCTTCGGCAAAATGCCCAGACGGGGACTTATGTCCCTCTACTCAAATGAGAGCCCTTAAAGAGCTATTCCTCAAAATGACACGTTCTCTATCGGCCAAAACCTCTTTAGCGAACCGGTTTACGCCACTGTAAGGTCGAACCATTTTGCCCAAGCGAGCTCTGTAGTGTAACGACATTCTGAGCTACTCTTTGTGATTTTTCAGTAACCACCTCTCTCTGAGAAATATTCGAAATAGTCGCATGAGTGGCACTCTCGCCCAAACGGGTATTTTGAGCTTTTCCTTCTTCCGAGAATAAGCTCTCTTCCAAAAATTGCCGTTGCTGCGGCTGTGAAGATACAGGAACAAATGTTCTCCCCCTTGTCGGTGGAGGTGTCCACGGAGGGGACTGGAGTGTTCGCGAAGGCATCTCTGCCCCTAGCCTGCTCACACCAAAACTATTACCTATAGGGTTGCTAAAAACTCCTCCCGAGAAACCATTCGTCAAACCACTTTGACGCCGATCAAAGACCCCTTTGACGCCGAGCTGTTTCGGATCGCGAGCGATCTTATCAGCAAAGACTTTAACATCATCGACGATCGGCTCAAGCTTTTGACTGATCATCTCGATATTGCCAGCGGCTCTGTTAAGTTTTAAATAAAGGTCTGGATCATTGACCAAATAGCCGATCGTTCCGTCTCGGCTATTGAGCGACTCACTAAATACAGCAAGTTGCTCTAGTAAAATATCAAGGTTCTCGGTGCTACTTTCAATATTTGCAACGAGTTGATCACCCCGTTCGGCAAGTGGTTCGGTCACCTTTTCTAAATTATCGAGGTTTGTTTTTGCCTTCTGTGAAACGATTTTGAAGTCCTGAAACATCTCGCTTGCTTCGGAGATTACCTCTCTTGACTCAACGACCAGCTCAGGGATGTCACGAAATGCCTTATTAAGGTTCTCTTTCAATTCAGAATCACCGACAAATTCTTGAAAAGTTCCCATGCCTTCACTAAAGTTATCGAGCGCCGTTCCAGCTTTATCTAAAACAGTCGTTAGTTTTCCCTCATTCACTTCGAGTATCTCATTCACGTTCCCGGCAAGATCGGTCACTTCCGTACCGGCCGATGAGATCGAATTGATAGCACCTTCGAGTTCATCTTTGAGCTCGGCAAATTCTGCCAATGCATCTAAAGGATTTGGCTGAACAACACCTTCGAGGGTGTCGCTGTTATTGATCACTTTACTTTTTTCGGTCCGCCCACCGACAAATTCTAACATGGTGTCACCCAGTAACGACTGAGCGCCGATTGTACACCTTTGGCTAGAGTATAATTTCCGCTGCGAATCAATGCGTAACGTCACTAAGACATCGCCGACATCACGTAGCGTCACTTCGGAAACACGCCCAATAAGAATCCCACTCTGCCGGACAGGAGTACCGACGGTCACACCCGGGGCTTCCGTAAAACGGACATAGACCTCGTATCGACCACTACTTAGAATTTGCCCCTCATCCATGAGAAAAATCAAGATGCTGGTCAAAAAAGTAGCCGCTAAAACGACGACCCCGACTCGAAGTTGTAAAATACGTTCGTTATTCATATTTGTTGTTCAAAAAGTGAACATAGCCCACCCTGTTTATGGACAATAAAAGCGATGTTCGGTCAAGTTAGGACGTCTGCTCGGCACGGAGTTCCATAAGTCGTTCACCTGCCTCACCTTGGACAAACTGTACAACCCGCCGATCAGAGACATAATCAAGCTCTTCAGGATGTCCATCGAAGAGAATTTGATTTTCGTCCGGTTCGAGTCGACTTAGTGGGTATAACATAATCACCCGATCAGCAACCGCCTGAACCGTTCGCATATCGTGGGTGATAATAATGCTTGTTACTTCGTGTTTTTCACGTGTATGAAGGATAAGTTGATTGATAACATCACTCATTATCGGATCTAAACCGGTCGTCGGTTCATCGTAAAGCATAAGTTCTGGCTGCATAATAAGTGCCCGAGCCAGCCCAACCCTCTTTCGCATCCCCCCTGAGAGCTCTGCTGGCCTCTTTCGAGCGACCGAATCGGGAAGGCCGACCTCGGCCAGACGAGAAAAGACCTCCCTCCTTATCTCTTCATCCGATGGCGGATTTCGCTTCTGCTTTAAGGGAAAAGCGATATTTCGACCGACCGACATACTGTCAAACAGGGCCGCATTCTGAAATACAAAGCCAAAACGTTGCCGCTGAAGTGCCTGTTCACGACTCCCCAATCGATATATCTCTTGACTGTCAAAAATAACTTGGCCAGAAGTCGGTTGCAACAGGCCAATAATCGTCTTCATAAGGACTGTTTTGCCACATCCACTTTCACCAATAATCGCTACAGTCTGCCCCTTGGGAATATGGAGATTAATCTCCCTGAGAACGAGCTGCCCATCAAAGGCCAGACTCATATTCTCAATTGAAACCAGCGAGGGACCATCTTGGTTAGGTGGTTGAGCAAACATACAACAAGAACTTTGGATGTGATAAAGAGGTGTACCCAAAGGTAGCAACAAAAGGATCCAACTTATAAAAACTTGGCCCCTTCTGGCCAAAGGACGTAATAAACAGAATCGAGGACGATATTTAAAAAAAGGTCTAATACCAAAATAATAACAAACGAATAGACAAAAGCGGCCGTTGCCGCCCGACCAACTCCTTCGGCCCCCGGGCTGCAATTAAAGCCACGATAACAACTTACAATAGCAATGGCAGCGCCAAAGAACATGCTCTTAAAAATACCAAAAAACAGATCCCACGTTCCAACAAACTGTTTCGAATTATACCAATAGTGGTGCTTGTCGATGTCCAAGATAAAAACACTATAAAAATAGCCACCAACAACCCCCATAAAAACGGCCATCACGGTCAAAGGTGGAATTAACAACAAACATGAGATAAAACGGGGAACGACGAGATAATGAATTGGATTTGCACCCATACTGTCAAGGGCATCGATCTGCTCAGTCACACGCATCGTCCCTAACTCGGCAGCCATTGCACATCCGACCCGACCTGCCAAAATTGTGGCTGCAAGGACAGGGCCGAGCTCTCTGGCAAGCGACATATTGATAACCGCTCCTAGGCGAGTCTCAAGACCGAGCTGATGAAACTGAAAATAACTCTGAACAGCCAAAACCATTCCGATAAAAGTCCCCGTCAAAGCGACAACGGGTAGGCTCAAAACGCCAACCTGGTTCAGGTTCGGCAGTAATGCCTCTTTCCGGGGAAGATGGGTAAAAAGCCATGTGAACATTTTCCAAGTGAAAATCGCCATGTCTCCGATCGAAGCGACCGCATCCAATACGACCGACCCCCAGTCAGATATCCAGTCGGTAAATGCACGAAAAATCCCTTCTTCAGGCGGTTCTTCGGTCGCTAACTGCTCGGCATGTCCCATAACAATCCATCAATACACGAAATTTGGTATTACCCCTGGCTCTTGGTAGAGCCCCTAGGGTTTCTTCGGCAATTCGCCTCTCAAAAAACAAGCCGAATTTAACGATTATGCCGATTGCCCCCCATTAAGCCTCACCTCCCCTTTCTACCACAAAAAAAGACCTCCCAACTTCGGGAGGTCTTTTAATGAGTTTTCATTTTGTTTTAGAGCCAGAAACGGTGAATCTCCTTTTGGTCAGGAGCCAGCCTCAGAATTATCACCCTCTGAGTCGTCAGGGACCGTTTGGGCATCATCTTCGACTACTGGTTCAACATAGCCGCCACGGAAATCCAGTCGGACGATTTTATCTTCGTCGTCTTTGACTCCATCCACAATAATTTGATTTTTCCCTTCGAAAGTTCCCTTAAGAAGTTCTTCACTAAGGATATCCTCGACTCGTTGTTCGATCGTACGACGAAGTGGTCGTGCTCCGAAATCGAGCCCCTTGTCTTTACGGCTCTTTTTAATGAGGAATTCTTTGGCGTCATCGGTTAACGTCAGCTCAAAACCACGTTCCTGAAGTCGTTCACGAACTTTGCTGATTTCCAAGTCGATAATCGCCTTAAGATCTTCTTTGACAAGATGCCGGAAAATAATCGCGTCATCAAGTCGATTAAGAAACTCAGGGCGAAAGACCCTCTCAATCTGCTCCATCACCCGCTTTTTCATGCTTTCGAATGAAGCATCTTCACCCGGTACTTCGAAACCAAAGCCACCTTCATTTTTGATCGCTCCGGCACCTGCGTTGGTCGTCATGATCAAAATAACGTTACGGAAGTCGACTTGTCGCCCAAAATTATCGGTAAGACGCCCCTCTTCCATAACTTGCAACAACATGTTAAAGACATCAGGGTGCGCTTTTTCAATCTCGTCCAGGAGAACGACCGCATAAGGTCGTCTTCGGATTTTTTCGGTGAGCTGGCCACCTTCTTCGTAACCGACATATCCGGGAGGTGCCCCGACGAGACGGCTAACGCTATGCTTTTCCATATACTCAGACATATCGACCTGAATGAGTGCCTCCTCATCGCCAAACATAAATTCGGCGAGTGATTTGGCCAACAACGTCTTCCCGACACCGGTCGGCCCAGCAAACAAAAAGCACCCAGTCGGTCGTTTGGGATCTTTCAGACCACTTCGGCTACGTCGAACTGCCTTGGCAACTGCCTTGACTGCCGCATCTTGGCTAATAACCCGATCGTGCAGCTCGTCTTCCATTTGCATTAAACGCAAGGTATCTTCGGTCGAGAGGCGGGTAAGTGGAATACCGGTCATTTTTGAAACGACTTCGGCAATCACTTCTTCATCGACGACCCCTTCCGAAGCTTTCGATTTTTCTCGCCACTCATTTGTGATATTCTCCTTTTTCTGCCGAAGCTTGTCAGCTTGATCACGGAGAGAAGCCGCCTTTTCAAAATCTTGATTTGCAACGGCCTCCTCCTTGTCTTTATTGAGTTTTTCAACCTCCTCGTCGATGTCTTTGAGGTCTGGTGGCCGTTTCATCGTTCGTAAACGAACACGAGCCCCAGCTTCGTCGATGACATCGATCGCTTTATCGGGCAAGCAACGTCCAGTCACATAACGATCGGACATCTCAACAGCCGCCTTGACAGCATCGTCAGTAATCTGAACACGATGATGTTCTTCGTACCGTTGCCGCAGTCCTTTTAAAATTTCGATCGTCTCCTCCGCCCCGGTTGGGTCGACAATAATCTCCTGAAAACGTCGAGCAAGAGCGTTATCTTTTTCGATATATTTTCGATATTCATCGAGTGTTGTCGCCCCAATACACTGGATTTCTCCCCGTGAAAGAGCAGGCTTGAGAACATTTGCCGCGTCAATTGCCCCTTCGGCGCCACCTGCACCGACGAGGGTGTGAAGCTCATCAATAAAGAGAATTGTGTTTTTATCGCGGCGAACTTCGTTCATGACAGCTTTGATACGTTCTTCAAACTGACCACGATACTTCGTACCAGCGACCATCATCGCCAAGTCGAGAACAACAATTCGCTTGTCGGCCAAAATTTCTGGTACTTCGCCATCGATCACTCGTTGAGCAAAGCCTTCAACAATCGCCGTTTTTCCAACACCGGCCTCACCGAGCAAGACGGGGTTATTCTTTTGACGACGGCAAAGGACCTGAACTGCCCGTTCGATTTCACGCTCTCGGCCAATAACCGGATCAAGCTCTCCATCACGGGCAAGTTGAGTAAGATCACGACCAAAACTATCAAGGGCCGGCGTTTTTGACTTTCCACTTCGTGAAGCCGAAGATGGCCCTCCCCCTTCTCCTTCAGAAGTCGCACGACCACCCCGTTCAGGTAGTTCGCCCCCTTCGATACCATGCCCTAAAAGGTTTAACACCTCTTCGCGGACTTCGTCGAGCTTGAGGCCAAGATTCATCAAAACGGTCGCTGCGACCCCCTCCTGTTCACGTAAAAGGCCTAGCAGAATATGTTCTGTTCCAACGTAGTTGTGGTTGAGGTTTCGAGCCTCTTCCATCGAGTATTCGATCACTTTTTTGGCCCGTGGAGTCTGAGGAAGACGGCCCATCGTGACCATTTCTGGCCCACTTTGGACTAATTTTTCGACCTCCTGGCGGATTTTTCTTAGATCGACATCAAGGTTTTTCAGTACATTGGCAGCAACACCACTCCCCTCCTTGATCAAACCAAGCAGAATGTGTTCTGTCCCAATATACTCATGATTGAACCGCTGGGCTTCCTGGTTCCCGAGTTGCATCACCTTGCGAGCTCGATCGGTAAAGCGTTCGTACATGAGAGTGCTTCCTCTCTAAAAAAATCGGTTTTAACAGTGTTGTGAATATTGTTGTAAACTATTTTGGTATCAGGGGGTGGCAAGTCAAAAACCGGCCTTCAGGTATGTTCAGCAATAGGCCAAAACCGACCTGTTTCATCTCGAAAAATCTACTTACCAATCTTTAAAGGTAGGTTGTTGCTACCTTTAACAAATCTAAAACTTCGGCTATTTTCAGGAAATACTACTTCTTGACAAACGACCCATCTCCTACGACAACGACATCCCTTACATTCCCCACAATGGTTCGTAAATAGTTCGTAGTTTTCGTAAAAAATGTACAAAAACAGCCCGTCTGGCAAGCACCTTCTAAAAAGTACTACGATAAAGCCGTTCTCCTAGACAACCCTTCATTTTGCCCTTGTTTGCACAAAAGATCAATAACATGGGACAATATTTTCTAGGACGTCCATCCTTGCCTCTATTCAAAAGGATAGAGGTTAGGCCGCCTCTGACAAGGGCCCAATTTGAGAATTCTCTCCTTGCTTGATGTTCTTTGCCTCAGCTTGCGAAAAATCTTCTAATTGTCCGATTTGGATAACCTCTTGACTAGCATGTAAACTTTCCACCCCGTATTCAATATCAGCTCCTTGAGTCTTGCCTGCTTCAGTAGAATCTTCTTCTCTCGATTTTGTAATTAACTTTAACTCGACTCCAAGCTCAAACTGCCAAAGACCTTCGGCGTCGATTTGCTTTAAATGGCTGATCTCTTTCTCGGCTAGATCGTACTGTTTTGTGTGGCGATAGAGAGTTGCTAACATCAACCGAGACTCGACATCGGCAGGCGATTCCCGCAACAACTGGTGCAGCAAAAGCTGAGCTCCAACCCAATTCCCCTGAAGGTATTCACGCTGAGATTGCAAAAACAACTTCTGAAGATCATTTTTTTGCCTGTTGCTGTGAAATTCTGGAGAAAAACGAAAATTGTAAAAAAGGTTTTTCAGCCAAATCGCCGCAATAATGGCACAAAAAAGACTTCGCATCTCACCTGGCAGCCCAATTCCATTTATAAACCGGAAATAGAGTGCTAAAGTAAGAGCGCATCCAAAGCTAACAGCTATCAAAAAGCCCTTTGCCTGACGTAACAACCATAGCTCGGCCAAGCCAGGCCATAGATAAAGAGGGTATCGTAATGACTTTCGTAAGCTTTGCATTGTGTCGCGTTGCTTTTACAATAGAAAAAGAGGCTAAGTCGAAAAATCCCAACAGGTTCCGTTCCTGTTGGCTACGTCCCAGATACCACCATCAAGTCGGTTCGTCGAAATGAGACCTCTCTGTTTCGGCATTTCGGCAGGCCGATTGTAGCGATCTTCTCCATTCTGAACAAGAGAATTTACACACCCTTCCCCCGTTGAAATATCACTCCAGATGTCTGACCTCTCTAATCACAGTGATCTGACTCCTCTCAAGGCGATTGACGCAAACCTCAATCGTGCCAATGAGGCACTACGTACCCTTGAAGACTCTCTCCGCTACGACAACGGCCGGGCCGCCCTTATCAGTGAGATTAAACAGTTTCGTCATACTCTCTCGACAATATTTTCAGGAAATGATGTTCTTGGCCCAGACGACCTTCTGTCTGCCAGAAATGTCATTGCCGATACAGGGACAACGGTAACAACCGAAGTGGAGTACTACCGTACAACGCGTGAATCCATTTTGACGGCTAATTGCAAGCGACTCCAACAGTCACTCCGCTCTCTCGAAGAATTTACAAAACTCTTCGACACTACCCTCTCAAAAAAAATAGAATCTCTACGGTACAAAAGCTATCGACTCGAACAAAAAGTGCATCTTCAAAAAAGTCGCTTAACAATCCTCAATGAGGCCGACCTTTTTCTCTTGGTCGACACGAGTGATGACCTTTCCCTCTTCGAGGAGAAGATTTCGACCTTACTAAATGTTGGCATTCGGCTCTTTCAACTCCGTGACAAATTGGCAAACGATCAGCAGCTTTTCAAGTACGGGGCTGTTTTGCGAGAACAGACAGAGGCTGCCAACGCTCTTTTTATCGTAAACGACCGCCCCGACCTCGCCCGACTTCTCAATGCCGACGGAGTCCATCTTGGCCAAGAAGACCTAACCCCTCTCCAAGCAAGAAAACTTCTGCTCGGCGACCAGCTCGTAGGTCTTTCAACACACGACCAAAATCAATTGAAACAAAGCAAAACGCAGCAGGTCGATTACCTTGGCATTGGGCCAACCTTCCCCTCAAAAACAAAAAGCTTCGACCAGTTTCCAGGAAAGTCGCTCCTAAAAAAGGCTTTCTCTGAAACAGAGAAACCTCTTTTTGCTATTGGCGGGATTACAACCGACAATCTCCCAGAACTTCTCAAAATTGGGACAACGGCCGGCCGCCTACCCAAAATCGCACTTCATCAAGCAATCTGGAAAGAAAAAAATTACGCTCAAAAAGGCGAGCAGTTTTTGACCATTTTCTCTCAATGGAAAGAGAAGCACACCTTTTCCTAAAAAATCGCTCCTAGATTTTGCTTCCTCAAATCGTAACCTGTTAAAAATATATCCCTGATTCAACAAAAGAAGGATCCCTCAACCATGCTCGTTGTAATGGGCCGTGAAGCGACCGAAGAAGATATCAAACGAGTCGTTCAAGCGATTGAGGCCCGTGGCCTCGCTCCCCACCTCATGCCTGGCCCGACACGGACCGCTATTGGCATTACAGGAAACACCGAAGCGGTCGAATCGAGTGGCCTTAGGAGCCTCCCCGGTGTTCGAGACCTGATTCGGGTAACCAAACCTTATAAACTTGCCAGCCGGGAAATGCGCATTGACGACTCGACAATCAAGCTCCCCCAAACGACAATCGGGCCAAAAAATTTTACCATCATAGCGGGGCCCTGCTCCGTTGAAGACGAAAAAACGATGCATAAAATTTCCGAGTACCTTGTCGAACGTGGAATTCGGATTTTGCGAGCCGGTGCCTTCAAACCACGAACCAGCCCTTATAGTTTTCAGGGCAAAGAGCATAGCGGCCTAAAGCTTTTAGAAGAACTAAAAAAAGAATACGGCCTTGGTATTACTACCGAGCTTATGGACAGTACTCATGCCGAGGCCCTCGAAGAAGTTGCCGATCTTATCCAAATTGGCACCCGGAACATGCAAAACTTTACCCTTCTCAAGCGGGTGGGGCAATTAAACACCCCTGTCTTGCTCAAAAGGGGAATGTCAGCGACTCTTGAAGAATGGCTTATGGCTGCCGAGTATATCCTCTCCGGTGGAAATATGCAGGTCGCTATGTGTGAACGTGGAATTCGAACCTTCGCCGATCACAACAGAAACACTCTTGATATCTCGGTCATTCCCCCTTTAAAGCGACAATCTCATCTACCTGTCATTGTCGACCCTAGTCACGCGACTGGTTATCGCCCTTATGTAAAACCGATGGCTCTCGCCAGTATGGCTGCAGGCGCCGACGGGATTATTGTGGAAATCCATCCACAACCCGAACAGGCGAGCTCCGATGGCGCACAATCGCTCAATTTTGAGGAATTCGATGATCTCCTCAAATTTTTCCAAAAAATGGGCCCTATCTTTGGGAAAACAATTGACTAAGACCCCTTAAAATATTCAAAATAACATTTGCTATTGCGTTCGCTTTAGCGAAAATAAGATAAACTCTCTTTTTTTTGATCTTTTTTAGATTTCGTGAGAAACAAACGATCGGCTTCGTTGGTTTACCCGTAATCGGGGTTGGCGTTTCCGCCAAACAAGCGAAATCACTTTTTAAATACTTTTGGGAGAATTTCTCATGAGATCAACAGGTCTTTTATTTCTTTTTGCTTCACTCGTCTGTCTTGTCGCTGCTGATTCTGCCTTTGCACAGGGCCAGGGTGGTCGTGGTGGACAAGGTGGCCGTGGCGGTCAAGGTGGTCGTGGTGGCCAAGGGCGTATGACCCAGGAACAAATGCTTGAGCGATTTGACAAAAATGGCGATGGCGAACTCGATGAAGAAGAAACGAAAGCCATGGAAGAGGCTCGAAGAAACCGGGGGCAAGGACGAGGAATGGGCCAAGGTGGTCAGGGTGGCCAAGGCGGTCAAGGTGGTCGTAGAGGCCGAGGCAATCGCCTTAGTGAAGAAGAAATGCTCGAACGGTTCGACAAAAATGGCGATGGAGAGCTAAGTAAAGAGGAAGAAGAGGAAGCTAACGCAACATTGGAAAAAGAACGTCAAGAACGAAGAGAAAGACGATTCGATACAAATGGCGATGGCAAACTCGATGAAGAAGAACGTAAGGCTATGGAAGAGTCGCAAAGAAATCGAGGACAAGGAAGAGGACAGGGAATGCGCAGAGGAGGACAACGTGGTCAAGGTGGCCAGGGCGGTCAAGGTGGCCAAGGAGGCCAGGGCGGTCAAGGTGGTGGTGATACCCAAAACCTCAGCCGTGAAGAATTGATGAAACAGTTCGACAAAGATGGCGACGGAAAACTTGATGAGGAAGAGCGCGCTGCACTCATGAAGCACATCAATGGTGGCGGCGGCCAAACAGGAGGGTCTTCCGGCGATAAAACTGGCGACGATAAAAAAGTCATCAAAGGCTAGTCGAAACCCAATAAAATAGAGCAGCCTGGTTTACACGGCGGCTCCAAAAATCAAAAGTGACCTGTTGTTAGGAAACTAGTAACAGGTCACTTTTTTTAATAAACTGGCTCTAATAAACTGGGAAAATGACCTTATCTCTTCCTTTTCTTTGACCTCAAAAAGCCTATCAACTTCGGTGATTCCTGGTAAAATTAGACTCGTTAGCTTTTTCTCAACTGATATGATGGTTACTCTCCCTTTGCCTCGATTGCCATTCCTTTCTCTGGAGTATTGCGTTGGAAATCCCGGACCTGACGATCCTTCACTATCCTCACTCGACATTACGGTACCAATCCCAACCGATCAAACGGGTCGATCAACAACTGAAAGATCTCGTCGAACAAATGTTCTCTCTCATGTATGAGGCCAAAGGGGTTGGTCTTGCGGCCAACCAAGTTGGACTTCCCTTGCGTTTTTTTATTGTAAATACCGAATCCAATCCAAACTCGGGCAAAGAACAAGTCTTCATTAACCCTGTTGTTCGATCACCCAAAGGGGTATCTCTTCACGAAGAAGGGTGTCTTAGCTTTCCGGGGCTCTACGGTGAGGTCGAACGGCCAGAAGGGATCTACCTTCAGGCTTATAATCTTCAGGGAGAAATTTTCAGCAAGTCGATCGATAAATTTCTCGCTAGGGTCGTTCAGCACGAGCTAGACCACCTAGACGGCAAACTTTTCATTGATCATGTCGACGACGAAACTCTCGAAAAAATTCAAGGTGGTATCGACACTCTTCAAAAGGTCGCCAATGAAAACCCTGCCAAAGAGAGAGAAGAAGAGATCGAAACATTCCGGCAACAGGTCATCCAGCACTACTGTTAACCAATTGGCAAGTATCACTTTTCGAATACCAATACGAACACCCAAAGACTATTCATAGAGTTCATGAAAATATTAGTTATGGGAACAGGCCCTTTTGTTCTCCCCTCTTTTGAAAAAATAGTCGCCTCTTGCGACCATACAGTCTGTGGTGTCATTACCCGTCCAGAGGTTGCTCGACGACGTGGTAAAAAACGACCACCTCAACCGATGCGGCTCGCCGCCGAGAGACACAACCTTCTGGTCGAATCGCCAGCCTCGATCAACTCGCCTGAGGCTCATGCAATTATTAACAACTTAAGCCCTGATCTTTTTTTTGTCTGTGACTACGGCCAGATTTTGTCCTCAGCGACCCTCGCTTTAGCACCACTAGGTGGCATAAACCTTCACGGTTCTCTCTTACCAAAGTACCGCGGGGCTGCGCCGGTGAACTGGGCCATTTATAATAACGACCCGACAACAGGTGTTACCGTTATCCATATGACCCCCAAGCTTGACGGTGGCCCTTGTCTTGAAAAAGTAGAAACTCCTATTGCCCCTGATGAGACAGCGCCCGACCTCGAAGACCGCCTCTCCAACCTAGGGGTCGAAGCCGTTTTGCGTTCACTCAACCTTCTCGATCAATGGGACCGAACCTCTCCCATCGGCGAAATTCAGGATTCTCATCAGGCAACTGATGCCCCCCGTCTCACCAAAGAGATGGGAAAAGTCGACTGGACCAATTCGGCAACAAGACTCTACCATCAATATCGGGCCTTTCAGCCATGGCCTGGGATGTTTACACACTGGCTGCGCCGAGATGGTCAACCGTTGCGACTTAACCTCATTGAGGTCGCCATTTCCCCCCTTCCTGAAGAGACGACTGCCGACATCAATACGAGAAATCTCGAAGGGGGGCGAGGAATCGTTGTTGGGAAAAGGCTCTTTATTTCTACCGGCGACTCAAAAGAAGACCAAAACTGCCTCGAAATCAAAATGGTCCAACCGATCGGAAAAAAACCGATACCAATTGGTCCCTTTCTTAACGGTTATCGAATTAAATCGGGTGACAAGTTTGGAGAATCATCTCCTAAAAAACCGTAAGATCAAAGCGCTTTCTGCCATGGATAACAAAAATTTGTACTTAACCCGCAATTGCTCTATTTTCTTGTTAAAACTATAATAACCCTTTTCTTGAGAAAACAGGTTAAAATAGGTCGTAAACATCAGGTAACTAGCCGATGGGGGAAAAGGTGCCCTCTTTCTTGGCCTGTCCTTTCCATTAGAGACCTCTTTCTTCTTTTAGACGGGAAGTCTGAAATGTTGAGTAACCCTGATTTTTGGACAATTATTGTTACTGCAATTGCTGTCTACGTTTCGATCATGACATTGACACGTCTTATGAAAACCTGTCGTGACAAAATGTACAATGACTTTGAAAAACAAGTGAAGAAAAAAATCCAGGAACAAAAAGTCATGGAACGAATCCAAAGACAAAAAGATCACAAAGAAGGATTGCGTCAACAACAAGAAGAGGCGGCGAACCTCTACCGCGACTTCCCCGAAGAATAGTCAAGCCTTTTTAAAGGCAGCTACCAAACAAGCCAAGAGCCTACTATGCCTAAACATCAGCTGTATATCGAAACTGTCGGCTGTCAGATGAATGTCCTTGACAGTGAAATGCTCGTCGCTAGTCTACGTAAAGAAGATTACGAAATAACTGATCACCTCGAGCAGGCCGATACAATTCTATTCAACACTTGTAGCGTTCGTGAACAGGCCGAGAACAAAGTCTATAGTGCTCTGGGCCGATTACGACAACACAAACAAGAGAATCCCGACAAAGTCGTCGGTGTTATTGGATGCATGGCCCAAAAAGATCAGAAGCTCATCTTTGACAGGGCACCTTATGTCGATCTTGTTGTCGGCCCTGGACAGTTACAAAAGGTCCCTGAAATCATACGAGAAGTTCGTAAAGGGAATCGAAACCAAATGGCTGTCAGCCTCGGTAGAAAAGAGGGGTCCAACACTCTTATCAAACGGAGTCATGAAACATTCGACCCGTTACGCGACCCTCAAATGAGACCGACCCCTTCGCAAGCTTATCTTCGCATTCAAATCGGTTGTGACAAATTTTGCACCTACTGTATCGTTCCGAGTGTCCGTGGGCCAGAGCAGGGTCGAGCTCCTGAAGAAATCCTCTCCGAGGCAAAAACCCTCGCTGAACAGGGTTGCCTTGAAATCACCCTTGTCGGCCAAACAGTCAATAGCTACCGATATAACGATGGTAATAAAACGACGACTCTTGCCGATCTTCTCGAAGAGCTTCATAAAATTGAAGGGATTCGTCGCCTGAAGTTTGTTACAAACTACCCCAAAGATATGTCGGACCACCTGCTTGAGGTTGTCCGAGATTATCCCAAGGTCTCCCCTTACCTTCATGTCCCTTTGCAAAGTGGGTCTAATGAAGTTCTCAAGAGAATGAAACGGGGCTACACGGTCGAAGATTACCACGACATGATGGAACGAATCCATGCAACGATCCCTGGTGCCGCCGTCTCAAGTGACTTTATTGTTGGCTTTTGTGGTGAAACAGAAGAGGAATTTCAACGATCGGTTGAGGCCGTTAAAAAATACCGCTTTAAAAACAGCTTTATCTTCAAATATAGCGAACGGCCCGGAACCAAAGGGGCCAACCTTTGGGAAGACGACATACCTCATGTTGTTAAACAGGAGAGAAACCGAATCCTTCTGGAAACTCAAAGCCAAATTAGTGAAGAGCTCAACCTCGCTTTCTTAGGCAAAACGGTCGATATCTTGGTTGAAGGACCTAGTAAGTCCCAACAACGCAAAAGTGAAGACGCCACCTCCGAGATCATCCAGCTTACCGGTCGGACTCACTGCGATCGGATCGTCCTTTTCGAAGGCAACAGACGGTTGATTGACCAGATTTTGCCCGTTTCCATTTACGACACAACTCCCTACTCTCTTTTTGGTGCGATTGAAACCCACGAGTACCCATCGGCACTCCACTCGTTGACACTCTAGTATTCGGTTTGGGCAAGGTCATTCTTTTTCATTTGAAAAAGCAGCCCAAGCTCGGGCCCTTTAAGAATCTTGTGGGCCAGAAAATAGACCCCGATTGCAACGATGACAGGAACGGCCACAAGAGCCCCCCGCTCAAGGAGTGGGTTCCCCCAACTCGTCCCTTCTCCACGGTCAAACAGAAATCTTCCCAAAATCCCTGTCCCCCAAACTGCAAGCCCCATAAAGACCGAGGCAATCGTCGACCTTATGACGCTCGCCCTTAAAGGGCTCCAAAGCGACGTCGCTTGATTTCCTTCTCTAGGATACCACCACATCAACAGAAACGTTTGAACAATCGCAAGGCACGAAGTTCCTAAGGCCATCCCCCACTCTTGAAAGAAATAAAGGAGTGGTAAGTTTGTTACTATCCCTGCTCCCAAAACTCCGATCGTTACCCAAAGTGGAATTGTGTAACTACCCAAAGCGAAATAAGAACGAACAAGAAGTGGCAGAAGGGAAAAAGCCCATATTCCAACTCCATAACTGGCGACGACGGCTGCCGTCCTTATGGTGTCAGCTTCTGAAAATGCCCCTCTCTGAAATAAAAGAGCGACCGTCTCATACGATAACATGGCAAGACCGACACTCGCCGGCAACGCCAGAAAAAAAAGGAGCTGCATTCGTTGAACGAGGACTTCCCCCAACCGTTCCTTCCCCCCTTTTTGTTGTGCCAGTTTCACCAGTAAAGGGTAACTAATCGTTGCAACAACAACACCTAAAAGGCCGACTGGTAACATATAGAGCCGTTCTCCATAGTAGGTCGCCGTTGCTGCACCTTGGCTGAGTGCAAGGGTCCCATCCCATGAAAAAAACTCAAGCCACCGCCCCCCGTTATATCCAGCACTTTCAAGGCTACCTGGTATGGAGGCCGCACTCTTCGTAAAAGCCCAGGCCATGATCCCATCGAAAAGTGTATTCAGCTGAATTGCCGAAAGGCCGATAGCCATTGGGAAAAATCGGCGAAAAACTCCCCAAGTCCTCTCTCTCTGATCCCTCGGCGATGAAAGAAAAAGACCCTTTTTTCGTAACAACTTCCAATGCCAGATCAGGTTAACGCCACCAGCTAGAAGAATCCCGAAGGCAAGGGTATAGACTTGGGCTTTTGCATCGGTAAAGCTCCAAACTCCTACACCGAGAGTCAATAACCATATGGTATTAAGAACGACCGGGGCCAGGGCAGGCAGGCGAAAATGGAGCAAACCGTGCAACGTTGCCGAGAGCTGCCCCAAAAGGCAAACAAATAAAATATAGGGGAAAAAAATTACCGAAAGTTCTAGGGTTAATCGGGTCGATTCAGACAAGTTGGCCCAATAGAGAATCCCCCCCAATATCACCTCAATACCAATGGTAACAATAAGTAACCCACCGAGTAGAAAATAAAATACGCCACTAAAAAGCCGCCATGCTCCTGGTCGATCTTCTTGCCATAACCGTGTAAAATCAGGAAGGTAACTTACCGAGAGGATCCCTTCTGCGAAGAGACGACGAAAAAGGTCGGGCCCCCGAAATGCCATGACAAAGGCATCCATGACACGACTTCCCGACATGCCAAAAATCGCTGCCATAACGACGTCTCGTACCATTCCCAGAATTCGGCTCAACAAAGTGGCAAGTGTGGTACTTTTAAACCCTTTCACGCAAAAACAGTCCCTTTTTCGTCTAGTAACGTAGAAGTTCCCTAAAAGAGTATTGTGGCACGTTCTTTCCATCTTGCAAATATCGCTTTTATTCGTTGCAATAGATACAAGGATCTCATTGCTAATTTCACCCTTTTGAAAGACTTTGTTTCACCGAGTCTTTAAAACTGACGATGGCCGATTTTACCAAACACCAACAAAATATCATTCGAAACTACTACGACAATCGAGAGTCGATATCTCTTCAAAAAATTCAGGAGCTCGTTACCGAGCTGTACCTGTCGACCGGTCGCAAAAGGGCACAATATTGGAAAAATATCGCCGGGCACCTGGAAAAACTAGATGTCCCTCAATCGAAAATCGACAAACTTATCGAGCAAGATGATCCCGCAAAGGTCGTTACCATTATTGAGCCCTTATTAAAAAAATAGCCACCTCTTCAATAAGAGATATCCAGCACCGTTACTTAACAACCTATGAAAACAGTGGTACAATTCCCCATTCGAGATGAGGCCCTGACCACCCGTTCCCCAATGTTTGTACCATGCAATCTTACCTAGACCTTCTTGACAAAGTCCTCTCCCAGGGAACTCCAAAAGGAGATAGAACGGGTACAGGAACGTTAAGCCTCTTTGGTCATCAAATGAGGTTTGACCTCGCCAAAGGCTTCCCTCTTCTTACAACAAAAAAACTTCACATTCGGTCCATCTTGCATGAGCTTTTATGGTTTATTCAGGGTAGTACGAATACAAAATATCTCAAAGAGAATAATGTCTCTATATGGGACGAGTGGGCCGACCACGAGGGAAATTTAGGGCCAATCTATGGTCATCAATGGCGAAGCTGGCCAAAGCCAAATGGACAAACCGTCGATCAGCTGGCAACTGTAATTTCTCAAATTAAAACAAATCCAGATTCAAGACGATTAATCGTTTCGGCATGGAATGTCGGACAACTCGAAAAGATGGCTCTTCCCCCTTGCCACCTGTTGTTTCAGTTCTATGTCGCTGAGGGAAAACTCTCTTGTCAACTTTACCAAAGAAGTGCCGATCTTTTTCTGGGGGTTCCGTTTAACATTGCCAGCTATGCTTTATTAACCCATATGGTTGCCCAGGTTACCGGACTGGCTGTCGGTGATTTTATCCATACCTTTGGCGATGTCCATCTGTATACAAACCATTTTGAGCAGGCAAAAACACAACTATCCCGCAAACCCAGAACATTACCGATTTTGGAAATGAGCCCAGATATCCAAACAATCGATGCCTTCACCGAATCCGATTTTTCTATTATCGGTTACGATCCTCACCCACACATTAAGGCCCCCGTCTCAGTATGATCGTCTCCCTCATTGCTGCACTTGCTAAGAATCACGTTATCGGCGTCGACGGCCAACTTCCCTGGCGACAATCGAACGATCTGAAACGGTTTAAACGACTCACCCTGGGGCACCATATTCTTATGGGGCGAAAAACGTACGACTCTATCGGTAAGTTATTACCCGGGCGCCAAGCGATTATTCTGACCCGACAACATGGACTGACCATCCCGGGTGCCCTTATTTCCCAAAATCTTGAAGAGGCAATGCAATTAGCCAAAATAGGGGGAGACGAGCACCTCTATGTTGCTGGTGGTGGAGAAATTTACGCGCAGACATTACCAATAGCTGACAGGCTCTATTTAACCTACTTGGATGTTGAACTCGAAGGCGACACTTTCTTTCCCGAATTTAATGCCGATCAATGGGAGCTTGTCGAGCAAGAAGATCGTCCTGCCGACAAAAAAAATCATTACCCTTATAGCTTCTGTACCTACCACCGCAAACAAAACTAAGTGGCCAAAGTTTTGTTTGTATGTGGCAAGAGCGTCCCTTTCTTTTACTTCCTATACTTTTCAGACTCTCTTTATCTCAGACACACCCCACATTTCGCTCGCCCCTTAAATCACCTAAATCCCGCAAGCCCTAAAAATAACCGGTTTTTATTTTTTGATTTTATCCCAGACAAAGCGACTTCCTAAAAAGGTGAGGAATGTGACCCTATTGGTTAGAAACTGTCAGATTTTTGGTAAAAACAGAGCTTTTTTTGCTGAAAATTGCCCTGTTTTTCTACCCATATTAGCTATGCGATAAAATAACAGAGAGCTATTTTTCCTAAGAATTGAGCTCATTTGCCTCTTCCCAATGGTCATAAAGCTGGCGTAATTTTTCTTGAAAAACCTTCGTCTCCTCAGAAAGTTCTTTCGCCTTTTGAGGGTTTCGCATAACCTCTTCGTCGCCCATAAGTTTATAATTTTGTTCGACTTTACCCTCGATGATTTCGATCTCCTTTTCGATCTCTTTCCCTTTTCGATAAGGGTATTTTCTCTTTTTAGTCCCCCTTTTTTGCGGTCGTTTTTCTTCGTTTTTTTCTTTGGCTCTCTTCTCGTTAGCCGATTCGTTTGTCCTATTTTCTTCGAGAAGTTTTGCCTCATAGTCGGCAAAACTCCCATCAAAAATATTGACATCGTCGCCATCCAAAATCAACAAATGATCGACGACCTGATTTAAGAAATACCTATCATGAGAGACCAGAAGAAGGGTTCCGTCAAATTCCCGCAGAGCCTTCTCGAGAGCATCTCGACCCCATAAATCTAGGTGATTTGTGGGCTCATCAAGCATAAGAAAATTGGCCTCCATGAGGACCATTTTTGCCAGTGCTGCCCGATTCCGTTCCCCTCCACTTAGTGAAGAGACTCGCTGAAAAACAAGGTCGCCTGTCAAACCAAATCGAGCAAGTAAATCACGTCGTTGTGGAAGTGGCATTTCGGGGCCAGGAGGCTGAATCGCATAGACGACTTCCTGATCGTCTTCAAGGAGTGAGAGCTTCTGATCAATGTAGCCACAGCGAACATTACTCCCCAGGCGAATCTCACCCCGGTCAGGTTTTAATTGATCAATAAGGCACTTTAAAAGTGTTGTCTTCCCCGAACCATTGGGCCCAAGAATCCCCCACTTTTCACCGCGCATTACATCAAAAGTAACGTTTTGAAAAAGTCGATTTTCGTCGAATGATTTACACACACCCTTTGTGCGTAGTACAAAATCACCACTCCGTTTCGTTTTAGGCAAAACAAAACGGGGTGAGCGGATATCTTTGGGAGGAGCAACCCGTTCCATTTTTGCGAGCTTTTTCTGCCGGTCTTGTGCTTGAACCGTTTTCTGCCCAGCCATATTTTTTCGTATGAATGCCTCGAGGCGTTCGATCTCTTCTTGTTGCCTGGTGTAGGTCTTCCGCTGGATTTCCAGTCGTTCACCCTTTTGGTGCCAATAGGCAGAAAAGTTACCACTGTAGGTATCAACTGTACCAAAACTGAGCTCAAGCGTTTTTGTCGTTACCTTATCTAAAAAGTATCGATCATGTGAAACGACTATAATCGTCTGGCGGCTACTTATGAGGTAATCTTCAAGCCATCGCGTTGCCTCGATATCGAGGTGGTTTGTCGGTTCGTCCAAGATTAAAAAATCGACTTCTTCAAGTAATAATTTGGCCAACAAAAGGCGGTTTTGCTGTCCTCCACTTAGACTCGCAGCACTTTGTGTGAACTGCTCTTTTTTAAAGCCCAATCCCTGCAAAACCCGCTCGATCTTGTGCGCAATTTGATACCCTTCACGTCGGGTCAATTCTTCTTGTAGTTGGTCAAATTTTTGGCCTAACTCTTCCTGAATAGCTGGGTCGGTCGTTTGGCTCATTTTTCCGGCCAAATGCTCCGATTTTTTTAGAAGCTCGTTAAGCTCGGCAAGGGCCGATTCGGCGACTTGCCAAACCGTTTGACTTGCTGCAAAAGAAGAATGTTGTTCGAGGAACCCGACTTTGACTCCGGCAGCGTATTCGACCTTGCCTCCATCCGAATCTGTCTTCTTTGTTAAAATATTTAATAACGTCGATTTACCTGCTCCGTTGGGACCGACAAGGCCGACCCTCTCTCCTTGATAGATGGTAAAAGTCGCGTTACTGAGAACGGGATCGATGGAGAAATATTTTCTAAGACTCTCAGCGGCAAGCAAAATCATAGCTGCAATAAGTTTCTCAAGTATCAAAAATAGAAAGCAGGGCAAAGAGCCTTCGGGGAAGTTCGTAAAAGTTCTAAAATCTTTCCTCTTATTTTCAGGAAAAGGCAGGGGCAATTTGGCTCCATTGTACCAGCTAAATCTGACTTTGGGGATTAGAAGAAAGGGAAAGACCAACATGGGAAAATCGTTACATCGATTGCATAGAGTCTACTCCTCACTAAAGCGATAACAGGGTAGACTACAACAGAGTAAACTAAAGGCCGGTTAAGCTACCTCTTCGTACTTTTCCGGCACTATTCTATTTTCTATTGATCTCCTTTTATTCAAGAGTGGTGACGAATGCTTAACCTAGCAAGCGA
>JALCBQ010000036.1 GCA_028066335.1 Pirellulaceae bacterium | reverse complement strand
GTATAACCATACCAACATCCTCCACTAACGTAGCTATCATTACACAGGTCGCCACCGAGGCAGCTCCCCTGGCAGCTTGCTCCACCACAGTTAGTGCAACCAGTCGACCACTCATGGCCACCGTGGGTACCATATACGCCCTGCCCGTGATAATGACCAAAATCAAATTCAGAGCCTCCCTGAATATCCGATTCCCAAAAACCTTGATCTTGAGGTCCATCTAGCATGACCGATCGCTCTTGAACGTCGTGCCCTCCTATGGCCTGATTTTGGAAACTCTGCGACACAGGTCCCTCGTTACGTGGAGCCCCCAAAACGGGGTCTTGATACTGCTGGCCCTGGCCTTGGAGATTTGGATAGGAAGTTTGGTGAAACGGTCCACCTTGGCGGGAATTTGACCGATTCGTTGAAAAATTCCCCTGGTGGTTTTGACCAACATGTTGTCCCATAGGTTGGCGACCATTGAGCAAGTGGTGGGCCCCCATTTGTTGTTGCCCTCGCTGAGGCACCTGCCCCTGGAAATTCTGCCCTTGCCCATAAGAGCCCTGCCCATAGGAGGCAGGATGGTTTTCATATAAGTGATTTTGTGGAGGCTGTCGACGGGTTTGCTGTTGATAGCTATCACGTAAGACACTCATTGGTAACAAGCGAGGTGAGCTTGTGTTGTAATTTTGAGCGTCACTATTTCCCCCGCCACAAAGGCAAAGGGCCATTGCTATTACGCTCAAGCGTGTGGATCCCATTTGGAAACTCCTAAAAAAGAGGCGCTATCGCTACGCCTGTGGGCAATTCCTTCTCCATCGGGAACCAAGCCCACCTAAGGCATGAATCTGTCTGTTTGCGGAAATCCTGTTTTCCTTTTTTGGCTTCCATTGCCACACACTCACTTTACGTTTGTGCGTCAGTACTTACGATCGTCTTTCTTATTTTCTCAAAGCAAAGAAAGGAGAGAAAATCCCGTCTCTTTTCCAGAGGCACGCAGCGCATTCGCTACGAACCGACCAACCCGAACGGCTCACTACTCCTACCCTTTGGCAACCGGGCATTGCACCCGCTACAACCCCCTCAATCGCAACGGCTCGCTTAGGTCTGCCAAAATTTGGTGAGTGTAGCTCACAATAAAAAGATCGCAAATTGATTCTTCAAATAAGGGTAAACAAAGGAGTGATCAAACTCTTTGCACAAGTGAGTTGGCCATAAAAAAAAGACCAAGGGAAATTTCCCTTGGTCTTCGTAGAAATGGCTCCTTGGAAAGAACATTAACTGTCGCTGGGTGCTCCCTTTCCGGGCTCTGCTTTCGTCGTGGGGAAATAATTAATTGTCCCAGGGACAACGATACCACCAGAGACGATGGCCTGAAGCGTTTCGTTGACATCCCAGTCGACATCAATGACCTCGCTGGCGGGTAACATCAGCATGTATCCACTCGTCGGAACAGGTGTCGTCGGTACATAAACGCAGTATATTTTTTCACGAGTATTGGTATCGTGAATGGTATTCGTTACAAAAGCAGGACATTTCATCTCTGGAGTCGGAAATGGCACCAAAACTACCCGCTGAAACTTGGAAGTATCCGACGAACTATAGAGCGAATCAAAAACCTTTTTAACCGCGTTATAAATAGAATTAATGACAGGAACCCGATGGACAAACCAATCCATAATAAGATGGACCTTCGAGCGAAAAACCATCCCACAAGCATATAAGATGATAAAAACGACAATAATTGCCAGCCCCGGCACCAAGAGATGCTCATACCAGCTAAAATCGCCAAACAGCTCGGTAGCACCGGTGTCAGCCACCTTTTCGCTGTCGTCGACAACCTCCTCCTGAGGTGTTTTATCAAGTACCCAAACGACAAAGTAAGAGACCGGTGTAATCACTAGATCACGCAATAATTGATAACACCAGGCGATAATCCAATACGTAATCGCCAAAGGCAAAACAAAGATTAAACCCTGTAAAATACGGGTTTTTATTAGTCCCCATGCTGCTTTCATCCCTCGTTCTCCTTTTGAATCGTTCCTCTGCTTATTTGCTAAAATAGCCGCTTTTAGTTTTTTTTGCTTCTTTCGGCTCATTAAAATTCCTGATTATTTATAGATCTACGTCTTTAACTTTTTCGTTATGGCTCGCTGAATAAGAGGTAGTACAAATGGCAAAGATTCGGCCCCCAAAAAGCCTTCTACAACGATTTAAATAGTAGACCTACTTTACTATCTGAGGCCCTCCATTTACTATAGCGTAAAAACTCTTGGGAACAATCTGCAAAAAAGGCCTCTTTAATGTATATGAAGATTTCCCTCTTATTAGGCGCTCCTATCCTCGCTTTTTTTGTTTCTCCCACGAAAACCGACGCGAAGAAAATTAATGCAAAGCCAATATTAAAAACACTTTACAGCGGTACAGACGAGACGAAAAACCCACCCCCCCCAAGCGAGATTAACCATAATCGTGGCTTGTTGCCGACTCGTGGAACCTGGATCATGGATACCATCGTCGTCGCCATGGCTGCTATGTTGGGAGCGATCCTTTTTGGTATCTGCCTTGCCCGCAAAGGGAGACATTCCCTCCACAAAAAGGTTCAGCTTACCGTCTCGGTAATCCTCTTGATCGCAATCATTCTCTTTGAGCTTGACATCCGACTCTCAAATCCTAGCTGGGAAACTCTGTCCGCCCTATCTCCTTATTATGAAACAGGTTGGGTCTACACCAGCCTCTACATCCACCTCTTTTTTGCGATACCAACTCCCTTTATTTGGGCCTTTACGATTACCCAGGCTCTACGAAAATTCCCCAACCCACCAGCTCCTAACAGCTATTCATCGACCCACAAAATATATGCTTATCTCTCGACGATTGGCCTCTTTGGAACGACTATTACAGGGTGGGTTTTTTACTACCTTGCATTTATCGCCTAGGCTTTTGCCCCTTCTGCTTTTTGGCCCCGCTGTTAAACAACGGGCACCGATTCTTTCAACATCACTACCAACAAACCAGCACCTTCGAGAAAGAGCCCCCCCCTGATATCGGTAGAAAAATCCCTCTATTTCTTGCAAAAACAGACTTCTTTTTGGCACAAATGGCCATATAGCTACCCATTTTGGGCAACAACCTCGTAATTTCGGAGAGACTCATTCGTAAACCGATCGGAAGGTGCGAGATTCAGACACTCTCTAGAAAAAACGAAATCAACGTAAAGTAACACAGCCAGTAAAAACAGCCTATCGACGACCTATCGGCGATACACGAGATAGGAGCGACTTAGAGAACCACTGGACAAAGCGACAAAAAGATTTCTGAAGATACCGGTTTGCTCAAGTTTTATTTTTTAGGGGGGGGGACACCCTCCCGGTAGAAACCGGCCTTTCTAAAAATATACTTTCTGAAAAAATAGCATTCCAATGATGCAGTCACAAATTTCCATAGGCCCAAACGGCCTTTTGCTATAAGCGCATAAAAAAAAGAAAAGAACCAAAGGTGGGAGCCTCAAAAGATGTTCTTCTCTTTTTTATAGATCGGTTACTGAAATCAGTCTGGCAATCGGTCGAATGGGAGATCCACCCTTCACCTTGATAGTCCGAAAAGCCCCTAGAGACTTGGGCCTTTATTATTCACGGATTACTCACGAAAACCGTTGAGGTTATTATTGCCAAATGGGTCTTGTGCCATGCGGGCTGGATTCGTTGTCGGATAATCTGGTTGGCCAAATAGGTTTGTTTCTCCTGACGAGGCACCACCATAGTTTGCGGTGGCTCCACTACCCTGTCCAAAACCACCTGTAGGATTGTAGCTCGAATTGCCATTAAATCCTGTTGCCTGAGCTTGGCCCTGGTATTCGGTCTCGCTAAGATTCACAGGGTTTGCCATGCCACTATTCGCTGGTACACGAGAGATCGAACCAGGGGTATAGCCACCCGTCGAATTTGCCGCCTGAGCGTTCCAGTCTAGATTTGCCTGAGCTGTTGTATTGGGCTGTGTTGCAAAAGGGTTTGTCGTCGGTGGCCCCTGTTGCATCGTGTTCCCACCCGTTGCAAATGGATTGGAAATCGCTTGAGCAGACTCTCCCCATGGATTTTGGGTCGCTGTATTACTTTGTGGTGGCCAACTAGAAGTTCTACCACCTGTTCCCGTCGCTCCACCACCACTATAGCCACTATTGTCATAGCTGCCACTACCGTAGTCATTTGCAGGAAAGTTGCTAAAGCCACTTTGCCCAAATCCACCGGTCGAGCTATTCATGCTACCAGTATTGTTATTATAGTTGTTCTCAAAACCAGTGTTATAGCCACCGTCGTAACCACCCTGTTGGCCAAAGCCACCACCTGTATTATCTACACTATTACCGAGATAACTATTATTGGCCCTACCCCCTTGACCCCCATAGTTACCGTCGTACATCCCTTGTTGACCACTGTAGGGATCGGTCGACGCCTGAAACCCTGCCTGAGCCGCCTGACCTGAGGGACCACCATAGCTCGCCGGTGATGTATAATTTTGTGAAACAGGAGCCGACGAATCAAAAGTTCCAAAAGGGTTCGACTCATTCCCTGCCAATTGGGTCGGTGTGCCACTCGCCGAAGGGAGACCCGGTAAATTTGTATCGGGCAAGTTAGCGACCGAGAATTCTTCCTCTGTGCCACCAAAGCCTAGCCATCCCATACCAGGTATTGAACTAGTCGTCGCCTGACAACCACTCAAGCAGAGGGTCCCCACAAGGGAACAGGCGATTAACCACCGGGAAAAATTTCTTCTTTGCATGGCTTCCATGCCTTCCTTATATCTCTACAGAATGAATAAATCCGACCGATCTTCGCCTCCCCTCATCCTTGAAAAGAGGCCACCATCTTCTAGTCTCGGCAAAAGACTGGCCATAAATCCAGCAAAACCGCCACAGCTCGCCAGTTTTACCTGCGATACCAAAACTTTCACCAAGGTATTCCGAAACTCTTCTTCTCGCTAGTAGCGATCCAAAGCAACTTGGGCGAATCATAGAAAGAAGCTGACTTAAGGTCAACGCCAGTTTTCTGCACTCCGTAGACTTTGACTTTGATAACTTTATTCCGGCAATTTTACTTCGATAATTTTTCCTGCCTAACTTTCAGCTACCCTTCACTCGACTTTGCACTCCCCTTTTGCACCGTTTGCCCTTCTAGGCCAAGCCTCTATCGGCTGGTAGAATGGTCGTATCTGACAGCCGGTTTTTTGCACGTTCTATTTAACAATAAAAACTTTATAAAACGAGATGAAAACACTCATTGAAAATGCCCAAGTCGTCCTCCCTGACGTGACGATGAAAACTTCGGTCTTTCTTGAAAATGGCAAAATCGCCGAGATTGGCCCCACAATACAAAGGGCCGCCGACCGAACAATCGACGGTAGTGGGCAATTTCTCATTCCGGGAATTATTGACGACCAGGTTCACTTTCGTGACCCGGGCTTTCCCGACAAAGAAGATCTCTATACCGGCAGCCGTGCTTGTGCCAAAGGTGGTGTAACGACCTATCTTGAAATGCCAAATACAAAACCGAGTACGACGACCGTTGCAGCACTTCATGCCAAATTAGAAATGGCCTCAAAAAAATCACTTGTAAACTACGGCTTTTATATTGGGGCAACGACCGACAACCTTGTCGAATTACAAAAGGCGACCCGTACGCCAGGTATTAAAATTTTTATCGGCTCAAGCACAGGACCACTCCTCGTTGACGACCAAGAGATCCTTGAGAAAATCTTCGGAGAAACGACCCTCCCCTGCACCGCCCATTGTGAAGATGAAGCAACGGTCCGTGCAAATATGGAAAAATATAGTACCTCGACCGATGTCGCCGACCATTCGAATATTCGTTCGGCTGAGGCGGCCTACATTTCGACCAAACGGGCGACCGACCTTGCCAAACGTCACAAAAAACGGTTCCACGTCTTGCACGTTTCGACCGGTGATGAGCTTGAGCTACTCCTTGATCACCAAAACCTTATCACCGCCGAGGTCTGCCCTCACCACCTCTTTTTCAATATCAACGATTACAAGCGGCTTGGAACTCTCGTTCAAATGAACCCTTCTATTAAAACAGCCGATGACAATGAGCGCCTGTGGCAAGGCCTTCTCGACGGGGTGATCCCTGTCATTGCAACGGATCATGCTCCACATACTTTGGCCGAAAAATCGGCCCCTTATCCTCAGTCGCCTTCAGGGCTACCAGCTGTCGAGAACTCGCTGGCCCTCCTTCTTAACGAGGTTAACAAAGGTCGTTGTACCCTTCGTCAGGTCGTTCACTGGATGGCAACGGCACCGGCAAAAGTCTGGAATATCCAAAACAAAGGTTCGATCGTTGTCGGCTACGATGCCGACCTGGTCCTTGTCGACCTGGAAAAAGAAGAGACTATTAAAAACGAGAATCAACAGACCAAGTCCCGCTGGTCACCGTGGGATGGGCAGTCACTCCGTGGGTGGGCGACCCATACGTGGGTCCATGGTCACCTCGTCTATTGCAATGGTCAATTTGACGAGAGCCAATATGGCCAAGAGGCGACCTATGATCATTCACTCGGTGGTTATTGGGGTTAAAACACCAAACAGAGCCGAGAAAACAGCCTCTAGTAAACAGTCCGCTCTCGCGTGACGACGTAACCCTGCATGCTGTAATGAAGAAGCTCTTGCCGCAACGTCGCCGAAAAGGTCGGTCCATCAAAGTTGGGATAAAAGGTCTTCTCTCCCCTGGCCGCTGTATCTAGCAACCTTGTCAATTTCAAGCTTGAGACGATATTTGGCAAAAAGAACTCGTCACTCTTTCCCGTAGCATTGACCAATAGTAAAAGGTGGCTAACCTCTCTCTCTGGCCCTTTTTCGTCCGTTGGGCGATTATGTGCTGCCAGCAAAACCTCTCTTTTCTGCCGAGCCTTTGTCTCTTTCTCACGGTCATGATACGAAAGGAGACAAATAAGCTGGTTTTCCCGTGCCTCCCAGTTGAGCGAATTACCAAGTCGATCAAACCACAAAACATCAGGGAGGCCACCACTGCCGTTACTCGACCCCGTCGAAAAATCAGGGCGGCGCACAATCGGCTGCCAACGCCTAAAGTGAGCCAGGTTTTTGACAAACTCAAAGATCTCACGGTGACGCTCCAAAAACCTCCAGTCAATCCATGATATTTTGTTATCTTGGCAGTAGGCGTTATTATTCCCCTGCTGCGTTCGGCGAAATTCGTCACCGGCAACGAACATTGGTACCCCCTGGCTAAGAAACAACGTCGCAAACATATTCCTGATTTGTCGCTCTCTCAGCTCATGAATAAGGTTAGCACGCCCTTCCTTTTCCTCCCCCTCTTTTCCCTTAACATCGATTTCGTCTAGAGGACCTTCATGGCCATAGTTATCGCTATGGTTGTTGTTTTCACCGTCCCGGTTTTCTTCACCATTTGCCAGATTTCTCTTCTCTTTGTAGGTAACAAGGTCGGCCAACGTAAAGCCATCATGTGAAGTAATAAAATTAATACTGTGAAAGGGCCGGCGGCCACTCGATTCGTATAGATCGCTTGAGCCTGTAATTCTCGTAGCAAAATCACCTAAATGGCCTTCTTCACCCCGCCAAAAACGTCGAATATCGTCCCGATAACGACCATTCCATTCAGCCCAACGACCAAGGCCAACACCGAAAGAACCGACCTGATAAGCACCGGCGGCGTCCCACGCCTCGGCAATGAACTTGGTATCGGCAAGGAGGGGGTCTTCGGTGATCGCCTCGATTAACGGAGGGTTTGGCAAAAGGTTCCCCTCCCTGTCACGGCTAAGGATCGAAGCCAAATCAAAACGAAAACCATCAATATGAAAATTATGGACCCAGTAACGCAAACAGTGAAAAATCATCTCACGGACAACAGGATGATTCCCATTAACGGTGTTGCCACACCCCGAGTAATTTTTATAGGCGGCTCCCCCTTGTTCTGTCATGTAGTAGACATTGTTCTCAAGCCCCTTCATGCTCAAGACTGGCCCTTTTTCATTCCCTTCACAAGTATGGTTAAAGACAACATCCAAGATCACCTCAATACCGGCCTGATGAAGCCCTTTGACCATCTCTTTGAATTCTTTGACCTGGCCACCTGGCTTGCGACAATCGCTGTAGCCTCGATGTGGTGAAAAAAAGGCAAGAGGATCGTAACCCCAATAGTTGGGCAACTCTTTCGGCTTACCTGAAAAATCAAAAATTGGAAACTCGTGGACTGGCATCAGCTCGACTGCCGTCACCCCGAGCTCTTTCAAATACGGAATTTTTTCAAGGATACCTAAATAGGTTCCGGGCGATTGAACCTGGCTGGTTGGGTCTTTGGTAAACCCTCTAACGTGCATTTCATAAATGACCGACTCCGACAAATTTCGTCGCAAATGTCGGTCACCCGACCAATCAAAATAGTCATCGACAACGACACACTTTGGTGGTCGTACGATACCGTCGTTGGCTGTTTGAAAATTACCGGTAAGCGCCTTGGCATAAGGATCGATAAGGCGCGCTCGATGGTCAAACCAGTTACCTTTTTCAGGATTGTAGGGCCCTTGCGCCTGAAAGTGATAAAGCTGCCCTTCGGTGAGACCAGGGACAAAGATACTCCAGATATCGCCCCATTGGTTTTGATGGGGGCGAAATTCAATAATCTGGCCAGGATCGGGCTCCCCTACATCGTTGTAAAGCAACAGACTCATTGCTGTCGCCGATCGACTAAAGACCGAAAACTGCACACCCTCCTCGTGAAGAATTGCCCCATACGGCAATTGATAGCGGAACTCGGGCTCGTGAT
Organism: Pirellulaceae bacterium; assembly: GCA_028066335.1. Taxonomy (GTDB): domain Bacteria; phylum Planctomycetota; class Planctomycetia; order Pirellulales; family Pirellulaceae; genus JALCBQ01. The sequence continues at coordinate 15,082 of JALCBQ010000036.1, read as the reverse complement.
GAAGATGAGAATGAGGCATTCGTTTTCAGTAACTATCTCCTGATAACAACAAAGGCTCTATTTACCTTGAAAACTGCCTAATTTTATAGGCCACAAAACCTATCGTCAAAAAAAGGAGTCCTCGAGGGTTTCGTTTGCCAAAAAGGGGGGATCGCTCTAAAAGAGAGTCAAATCGAAAGAGTTTAAACCGTCTGTATCGATTTTAAAGGAAACACATTGCAAGCTTTAGAAATCAAATTTAAAATTTTGGTTTCTTCTGGTGACGACCTCTTCTATAGAAAATAACATACTCATGGCAAAACATTCTTCTCCAGGTGACCAGCAACCGGCTCAAAATGGCCTTAGCTATAAAGATTCTGGAGTCGACCTTGAGGTCTATGCCGAGTCGATGAGGCGGCTGCCCAAACTGATGCACCGCACCTTCTCCCCACGTGTTAAAAAGCTCGATGGAGGCTTTGCCGGCCTGTTCCAGCTCGATTTTGCGAGCAAGCTCTTTGCCAGAAACTACCAAAATCCGACCCTGGTCGCTTGTACCGATGGCGTCGGTACCAAACTCAAACTGGCACAAATGGTCGGCAAACACGATACCGTCGGTATCGACCTCGTTGCAATGTGTGTTAACGACGCAATCTGTTGTGGTGCAGAGCCACTCTTTTTCCTTGACTATATCGCCATGGACCGTGACGATCCACCACGCCTTGAAAAACTCGTCGAAGGGGTCAGTGCCGGGTGCCTCGCCGCTGACTGCGCCCTTATCGGTGGCGAAACGGCGATCATGCCCGATCTCTATAAGCCAGGCGACTACGACATGGCCGGTTTTTGTGTCGGTGTCGTTGAGGAAAAATCACTCATTACGGGGCAGGCAATCAGTCCCGACGATATCCTTTTGGGGGTCGCCTCAAGTGGTCTCCACTCGAACGGTTTTAGCCTTGTACGAAAAATCGTCTTTGAAGTCGCCGGCCTGAGGGTAGACGATCGGCCAGACGAACTTGGTGGCCAAACGGTCTCGGAAACACTTTTGGCCCCTACCAAAATTTATGCAGCGGCGGTCAGGAAAGTTTTAACCCACTACAAGGTTAAAAATGTCGTCCATGGAATTGCCCACATTACAGGTGGTGGCCTTTTTGAAAATCTCGAACGAATCATTCCTGACGGGGTCGAGCTAAAAATTCATCGTAATAGCTGGGAGAAGCCGGCCGTTTTCCCTTGGCTGCAAAACCTTGGCAACGTCGCCGAAGAAGAGATGGAAAAGGTCTTTAATATGGGTATTGGCCTCGTTTTGGCAGTCAGCCCCTATTTTGCCAAAAGTGTCATCTCGATGTTAACGGAGGCAGGTCACCCGACGTGGGAAATCGGCGAGGTCGTCACCTCTTCAAGTGGGAAACTCTCTGAAAAATCGACCTCAAGAGTTATCTGGTCGTAATTTTCTCTTTCAACGACTCCGTTTCCACAAGTCTGTCTCTACAAACCCAAAGATATCGCCCCGGTGAAGGGTTATTTTTATAGATTCTGCTCTTTCTGGGTGCGCAGAAAAAATTCCCTCAAGGAAGAATTTCGATGAGGGAAAGGGCATAACCACTTTCCAAGATCAAGGGTCGCCTCTGGAGCCTCTCTAAAGAACAGGCTTTCGGTTATTTGTGTAAAATCAGTTTCCCGTTTCGGGTTAGCCGAAGACGGTAAGTCTCCGATCCATGAGTGATTTCTATCTCTTTGCTCCCTTTGAGTAACTCTTCAGAGCCCCACGACACTTTTTCAGCCACCGTCTTTCGGGAAGGCAGGCGGCTAAATAGGGTCTCCTTAAGAGAAGCAGCAGGTTGCTGACTGTCAGCGGCAAGAACCATAGGAGAAGTCTCCTTGTATTAAAAAATCTATTTATGCGAAAAACAATACACAAGATTCTATTGAGACACTGTCTCATCGTCAACACCCTTCTCGACTTTTTCTCCCTTTTTCTTTTTCTATTTTCTGCGCACTGACGTTTTACCCCTGTTTTTCACGGATGAATCGACCTAAAAGTTAAAAAATTTCCCAAGAACGGCCAGCAAAAACCGCCACTATTTGAGCAGTCTCGTGCCAAATATTCTTTGAAAAGAGGGAACCTTGGCTGTTGACACGATCGCTCTCTCCCTTACAATCGTCGCTATTGAGAACTTGTCTCACTATCACGAAGCTACCAGCCACGTATCTACAACTTCGCCTTTTTGTGTTCTTCCATAGATTGGTAACGACTTCAAAAAGGCCAAAGGCAAAGCTTCGAATAATGAGTATCTCCAAAGAAAAGCTCGATCGCCAAAGATCGACCGGTAAAGCCGCCACACTGGCTAAAGGGCAGAAAGGAGCTCTTCTTCCTTTTTTGGGTCGAGGGCGAGCCATTTTCCGGGCAGCGTTTATCTTCATGAGTTCCCTGGTGATGCTTAAAGCAGTCGATCACCAAACAGGGTGGTTGCCGAATCAGGTCGTTCCCATAGAGGGGGCATTCACCGAGATATTCATCACTGGCATGACATTCCTTGTCGTCATTGCGGGGCCTGTAAGCCTCTTTGTTCTTAGCTCATGTCAACTCTGGTACGCCTACGCCCCTCTTTTTAAGCACTCTATCTCAACACAAAGGAACTAACGTTATGACCAATACCACAACCTATGTTCGTCCGACCTTATTCGTTCTGTCGACACTTGCCCTCTTTTTCTGTGCGGTTCCACTACTACGTGCCCACTTTATCTGGATCGAAGTCGCTGATCAAAAAGCCTACGCCTACTTTGGTGAAGGGCCCGATCCTAGCACGACTGAAATGGCCAACTATCTTGAGAAACTGACTCTTCATCAATACACAGTCGACGGGAAAAAATCACCTGTTGCACTCAGTCTTCACGAGGCGGCCTACCGCTCCCAGAAAAAAATCACAGAGCCGACCGTCCTTGGTGGTTCAATGGATTGGGGACTCTTTGACCGGGCCCAAACCAAGTTTCACCTGATTTATCATGCAAAACATATCGCTGCTAAAACTGAGACCAAAGAAGAGAAGGAGACCTTTGCCAAGCTCGCGGCAGCGACCGACCTCCCTCTTGAGATCATTCCAAAATTCGACGGCAAAGATATCGTTTTCCATATCACTTATCAAAAGAAACCACTCAGTGGCGCGACGATCGACCTCATAACTCCCGAGCTAGAAAACCGATCGCTAAAGACAGACGACCAGGGAAATGCAACCTTAGCCGTCGATCAGGAAGGTTTATGGGCCCTCCGAACAATGACCGCAGTCACTCTTGATGAAAATGATCCGCGAGCCAAAGAGGCTCAAGAGGTTCGCCACTACACGACGTTGACTCTCAATTTGACCAAGTAACATTTCGGACAAGAGCCTGCTGCTCGCCCCTTTTTCCAGATTCAAAACTTCGACTTTCAACCATTTTTTACAATAAAGGACTCTCCATGCAACGCCCCCTTCTCAACACAACGATTACCAGCATTGCTCTATTAGCCTCCCTTCTTTTCACCCCGGTCGCCTCGGCTCACTGGTTTGGCCTATGGTGTGAAATCGACGAAGATGGTGCCCACGTTTACTACTCGGGCTCGTTCGATCCTGGGTCTCCGAAACTGTTAACTCGGGCCAAAAATGCCAAATTTTGGCATCGAAACCTTAAGGGCGAAGTTAGCGAACTAACCCTTACCCAAAAAGAGGACGAGTTTTTTGCCCCACTTGAGGTCGAGGAGACGGTAGCTCTTGAAGGCCTTCTACTGCGAACCGGAACAGGGCGTCGCTCGAAAGTCGTCTCGCTCTCAGTCAGTGGTGCAAAATTCCTCAAGGTCGATTCAGCTAAAAATTTGACCACCATCGGCCCAAGTGCCAAACTCGACTTTGACCTCTATCCCGTTAAAACAGAGGCTGGCTACTCAATCAAAGTTCTCTTCCAAGGCAAACCTGTCGCTGACGCTCGAGTCACTTATCAAGACGCTCAGTACGAAACCCATAGACTCACAACCGATTCGAATGGCCTTGCCGCTGTGAAGCTCGACGGTGACGACCTTGTTACCTTTGTCGCCCACCACAAAACCGACAAAGGGGGAGAACATGAAGGAACAAAATTTGAAACGACCTCATACGCAACGACTCTTGTCCTTACCTTCCCTCAAGAATAGGCAAAGAAGACAACCAATATAAGCAATGTCTATTGAGACAATTGGTAACGCCACATTCAAAATCGCAAAAGGAGATCCTCTTAAAAAAGGGTCTCTTTTTTTATCAATCGTTGAGGGGCCAAATGCGCACTTTGGTATCGGTCTCTTGATGACTCGCCGAAAAAAGCTCATCTCCATCTGGAGAGACCCTTAAAAAGTCGACCTCACCTGTATGACCATAGTATCGCCTGACGAGAAGCTTTTCGGTAAGATCATAAGCGGTAATAACCCCCTCGGTATCACCGACAAAGAGCTCTTTGTTCCCCTTAGAGAAGGCAAGCGACGAGAGGGCAGCGGCAGGCCTCGGTATCACCAAGACCATTTGACCGGTAGCGACCTCCCACACACCGACCATTTGGGACGAGCCTCTCTTGAAGATCGCGGCAAAAAAGTCTCCCTCGTCGGAAAGGGCCATTTTAAAAAGACGCCCCTCTTGTGGTAGAGGTGACTCTTTCGCAGTCCAAATTAACGGTTTGTTATCAAGGCCAAGAGCGGCATCAAAAATTTCGATCTTTTGACCGACGGCGGCAAAAAGGAGGTCTTTCTTTGGGTGAAATAACAAAGCGTCGACCTCGCCACTTCGGCGGTAACTGGAGGCTGGTCGCAGGGTCGTTGCATTAAGAATTTCGATTTGTCGAGGACTCTCTTGATAACTCACAGCAAGTTGGTCACCCTTTGGAGAAAGGGCGAGCGAGCGAATCTCATGAACAAGAGGTTCAGACCAAACCTGACGTAACTTTTCCCGTTGCCAGTTGTAAAGGGTCAACAGACCATCCTGCCGGTGAGGCTGGCGGAACGTCATTATCCTTTGTCCGTCACTTGAGGGATAGATCGACAAGACAGGTGCGGCACTCGGCTTGAACAACTCTTCTTTTTTTTCATCATTCTCCAGATCCCAACGAAAGATTCCACCATCGGTACTCGCTGAAAGAAACTGATTTTTATCCCTCTCCATAAAAACGATTCCACTCAAGCCACCTGTATGGCCATCCAATTCGCGAGGATGTCGCACCGAAGCGACACTCTCCCCCTCTTTGGGCCATAGTGCCGATTCTTTTTTTACCGGAACCTCTCCAACAACACGGCGGTCACCAGGGTCAGGACGGTCGACCAAAGGAGAATCTACGGAAGAATTTTCGTAATAAGGGAGCCCCCATAGCCATAACTCTTTACGTCGCCCATGCCCTAACAGGTAGCTCCCATCGGGTGAAATGTCGACCTGTCGTAAGGGGGTACCGACAACTTCTGTTTGAAAAATTTCTTTCTTCGTTTGCAGATCCCACACTCTGACCGTTTCGTCAGAGGAACCACTGACCAGATAACGCCCATTATCAGCGAAGGTCAATGCCTCGACAGAACCTTCATGACCGGAAAAAGTCGCCAACAGTTCTCCCTGACTCCAATCCCATACGGCAACAAGACCACCCTCACCAGCAGTCGCCCCGTCGTGACCCGTCGCTAAAAACCTTCCACGTGGAGAAAACGCAAGGCTGTGAGCGTAGCCCAGAGCAGGGGCACCTTGAGAATTTATTTTCGAATCGCCTCGAAGCTCAAACGAATGAACAAGCTCCCCTTGAGCAACATCAAAAAGATAAAGGGTCGGCCGATAACCACCTTCTGGAACACTCGTTGTCTCAGATCCTTGTGTCGCCTGCTCACCAGGTTCGGGCGGATAGGTTCCACGATCGTAAGCAAAGGTTGCAACGAGGAATTGATCGTCTGGAGAGAAAGCCAAAGAGCTGTGTTGCGCCAAGGCCGGCTTTTGCAGACGAACCTTTTTGCGGCTCCCATTTTGATTCCAAAAATAGACATTCCCCAAAACGTCAGCACCAGCAACGTACTCTCCCGAGTTCGTCACCACCTGGGCAGGTGTACCGGTTGAATTTTTTTTGAAAGTATGTTTTAGCCCTGGCACTGCCAGCCCCATATCCCAAACGGCAAACTCGTATTGGCTGTCTTTGTTTTGATCGGACGTAAAAACAGTTTGCCGATTGTGTGAACGGAGAAATCGATAGACATTCTCAAGTCCCTCCTCGTTGGTCAAATGGTATTCGACCGAACGACGTGTTGCGTTCCACAAAACGATATTGTGATCAGAAGCGGCAAGTAACATCTTTTTACCATCCGTTGAAAACATGGCACTGTTTACCGGCCCGCCATGGCCTGTAAAAGGGAGAAGGGGGCGTAAAATTTCTAGCCGCTGCTCCTCTATTTCGCCAGTTTGGTTCGAAATTTTTTTATCCAGGCCATTTTCGTTTGCCTCGTCCTCATTAGGAGCCGTTTCTTGAGCTTCTTCTTCAGCAGAACCTTTTCTCCCATCAGGATTTTGGGCATCCTCTTCTTGGCGTTGCTCCTCTTCTTGACGACGAGAGGCCCAACGATCTTTTGCCTCTTGTGCAGCCAACTCGGCAAGTTCGGCCTGAGTCGGGGCGACCGGCACTAAGGGAAAAGCCAACGATAAATCGGCCAGACCTAGTGCCGCAAAGATCGTTCCCAACAAGAGTGAAAAAGCTCGTGCCAAGAGAAGGGTGTCGGAACGTTTTCCACGCTGATAACTTTCGGCCTGACTCTTGCCTTCCCGCAACGCCTGAAGGTCGAGCCGTCGACCAGTCTTCATAAAAAAGCCAAAGGCCAAAAAGAGAGTCCCAAAGACGAGCAACAAGAGCCCAATCGGAAAGGTATTCACGTTGAGCCGCTCATTGAGCTGGCCGAGGACAAAGCCAGAAGCAGCGAGCAAAACGAGAGCTGCAAGTTTTAAAAGGAGTAAAAGCTCACCTCCACTCCCCTTCTTTTGACCCATTTGAGCAACATTCTCGTAAACCGTGTCGACTTCGTCGGGCGAAAAGGTCTCGAGGCTCTCTTGAAAATTAGTATCTACTTGTTCCGCCCCCGAGTCTCCTCCGTCAGACTCCTCTTGTTTTGATGAGACAGCCTCTTGGTGAAGACCTTGAGATGAAGAATTTTTGTCCAGCGACTCGCCCCCCCTTTTTTTGGCACTTGCAAGGGAGTCTCGAATTTTTTCAGGGATTTTTAACTCGGCCGAGCAACGGGGACAGAGAACGACCGAGATATCACCTTGGCCCTGAAGCTCAAAACGATGTTTGCAGGTTGGACAATGAACACGGACCATACAAAGGTGTCGACAAAACAGAGGCTATTTAACATGGGCAAAAGGGAAGGTTGGCCCCCCTTTACTGAGAGATCAAGGCGAATTTCTTCTACCCGAACGACTCAAATTACCCTACAATGAAACTATACCAAAAGAATAGGACAAAAATGGTGGAATTCGACCTAAAAAGGAGCTTTTGAGCTCCTTTTTTATGTTCCTCTTTCCGGTCGATTAAAAAATTTTCTTTCCCCTTATGCAAAAACCGAGCAAACCTTTATGCCATCCTCTGTTTATCATTACGATGTTCTCGTCGTCGGGGCCGGTCATGCCGGAACCGAGGCGGCCGCCGCCGCTGCCAGGATGGGGGCAAAAGTCGCCCTTTTGACGACCAACCTTGATACCGTCGGTCAAATGAGTTGTAACCCGGCAATTGGTGGTGTCGGCAAGGGTCAGATCGTTCGTGAAATCGACGCCCTCGACGGGCTCATGGGAAGAGCGACCGACGCGACAGGTATCCAATTCCGATTGCTTAATCGTCGTAAGGGGCCTGCTATGCACTCGCCACGGGCGCAGTGCCACAAAAAAGCTTATCAAAGCTTCATTAAAGAGGCGATTGAAGACCAACAAAATCTTGATCTCAGGCAAGAGATCGTCGAATCCATTTTGACCGAACCGGTCACAAAAAAAGACTCACAAAATCCACTTCACAGGGCAAAAATTATCGGTGTTTCGGTACAAGGCGATGCCATCTACCGTGCCCCGACAGTCATCTTAACAACAGGAACCTTTTTGTCGGCAATCATGCATACGGGTGAGGCAAAGTCGGCCGGTGGCCGTGCCGGAGAAGGGACGAGCCGCTCGATTAGTAACTCGTTAACCGAACTCGGCTTTGAAACGGCACGTTTTAAAACAGGGACTCCTCCACGTCTTAACGCCCGAACGATCGACTTCAGTAAAACCGAACAACAGCCAGGCGACGAGAACCCTCAACCTTTTTCATTTACGAACGATCGTCTGGAGCTCGAACAAATCCCTTGTTGGATCACTCACACGAATGAAAAAGTCCATTCACTCATTCGTGAAAACCTCTCCCGTGCCCCGATTTATTCAGGCCAGATCAAGACAGCCGGTCCCCGTTATTGCCCCTCAATCGAAGATAAAGTCGTCCGTTTTTCTGATAAAACCAGCCATCAGCTTTTCCTCGAACCCGAAGGTCCCGACACCCGAGAAGTCTATGTCAACGGTGTCTCAACAAGTCTGCCTCGCGATGTCCAGGATCAGATGTTTCGTCTTATTCCAGGCTGCGAAAACGCCCAGATCATGCGGTATGGGTACGCGGTCGAATACGATTACTGCCCCCCTGACCAGCTTCAGCCGTGGCTTGAAACAAAACGTGTTAGTGGTCTCTTTTTTGCCGGACAAATCAACGGAACGACCGGTTATGAAGAGGCTGGTGCTCAAGGCCTTTTGGCTGGTGCCAATGCAGTTTTGGCGACCACAGGCAAAGAGCCTTTTTTGTTAAAACGGGAAAGCGCTTACAGCGGGGTTTTGGTCGACGATCTGGTCACATGTAGTGTCGATGAGCCCTATAGGATGTTTACCAGTCGGGCCGAATACCGCCTCCTTCTTCGGCAAGATAACGCCGACCGACGATTGACCCGCCTGGGAAGTGAGATCGGCCTCGTCTCTGCCGAAAGGTTAGCCCGCCTTGAGAACAAAGAGAGCCAAATCAAAGCGATACAGACCCTATTTGAGACCGAAAAAATCGAGGGAAAGAAGGTCGAGAAGTATTTGACCCATCCTGAGGTAACTCTCGAAGAGCTATATGCCAAGCTAGCACCGCTGGCGAATTTTGAGGCCGAATCGGTCCGCCAAGCTTTTTTCGACACCCGCTATGCGGGCTACATTGCGAGACAACAACAACAAATCGACCGACAAAACAGGTTGTCGAGCAAAGGAATCCCTCAAAATTTTGACTACACCAAGGTTAAAAACCTTCGAACAGAGGCGTTTGAAAAACTCTCAAAAGTTCGCCCCCTGAACCTTGAACAGGCGAGTCGAGTCAGTGGCGTAACCCCGGCCGATATCGCCTTGATATTGGCCTATTTGCAATAATACCCCCAGAGTTGTCGATAAAAGCTCTTTTATTTTTATTTTCTTTTCGCGACGATTCCAAGGCGATTTGCCGAGAAAGTGACCGGTTTTCGAAAGGTTCGCTAAATAGGGCATTTATATTCGTATTGACTCCTTTTGGGAGATCAGTATAATTCGGACGTTTGGCAAGTCTTGGCAAGCTTAGCGAAAATGGCAAAGCAAAGAGACCTCGCGAAATAACGGGACTTTGCGAAATGGGACATCTGGACACTTCGAGTCGCTTTTAACGAGGAGGTGTCGCCCGTTTCGATTAACAAATCCCTTACGATCGAGAGACTGATCTTCCCGACGATTAAACAAGAGAAACACCAGGGACTGGCCTCTTAGGGAAAATCCAAAAAGTCTTTCCAGACAACCTTATTATCACTTTGTCTAACCATCAACTAAGGAGAGGGGTGGTTTCGCATGAAAACAGTCTTCACTACGGGCGAAGCGGCTAAAATCTGTAAAGTTAGCCAGCAAACTATTATTCGCTGTTTTGACAATGGTCAGCTCAAGGGCTTCCGTGTGCCGGGCAGCCGGTTCCGACGTATCCCTCGTGAACAGCTCTACGCGTTTATGAAAGAGAACAGTATTCCGACTGATGCACTTGAAAGTGGCAAGCGGAAACTGCTCATTGTCGACGACGACCAAGATCTTGTCGAGCTCATGGTCGATGTCTTCACGCGAGACGGCCGTTTTGAAATCAAGTCGGCCAATAATGGCTTTGAAGCTGGTATGCTCATTCGAGAGTTCCACCCTGACTTGGTCATCTTGGATGTCATGCTCCCCGATATTAACGGGAAAGAGGTCTGCCAACGGGTCCGCAGTGACGATTCACTGACCGACGTGTTGATTATGTGTATCTCTGGTATGATCGAACATGAAAAGGTTGACGATCTTCGGGCGGCAGGGGCAAACGACTTTTTACAAAAACCGTTCTCGGTCGACCGGCTCCTGGAGCGTAGCTGCCATTTGCTCGACATGGAACGTATTTCGACCCTTTCCTAATAAAATGTTTTCTCGTTAAGAGCCTTGCGAACAGAGGTAACACCAAAGTATCCTTTGTGCAAAGCTCTCCAGCAGACAATCGGCAGAAATTTTTGGCAAGAGGGTTCCCCCCTTTGTGCTAGGAGAGAGTTTGCCGACCGCTCAGATTTAACGCGCTTTCAGAACGATCCGTTCTTTTGGCGCGTTTCCTTTTACCCTCTTTTCTCAAGAGGTCCTTGTCCTTATGTTCTTGATTTATCCAGCTTCGCTACCACCAATTGGGGAGGAAGAGACCCTTTGGTCACCACCACTACCCTACACGACGAGTTGCCAGCTCTATTTGCTTTTCAGTGAACCAGTCGACCAAGACAAATCGATTGCTCGGTGGCAAGAACTTCTCAGAAACGATCCCTTCTTTGCCCTTTGGACGCTCTGGCATACACAACAGAGCCTGACTACATCTGGGGAGGCGACCATTTCGCATCTGGCAACGACCCTTTCGAAAAACGGCTTAAAGTGGCTCGTCTGGCCCAACAAAGAAAGAGCAAACGACGCGACAGCGAGCGAAAAGGGGAGAGAGAACGGTCGGCTTCGGGCGACTTCAGAACAACTCGTCGGATACTGGAAAGGGACCAATTCGGCAGTTCTGCCGATTGAAGATTCCCAAAAGTCAAACCGTCGTGATGATCTGTTGCCTCTGTCGATTTTTTTACACTCGGCCAATCAGGGACTCGATATTCCTGAAAAACTCATAACGACCTTCGTAAAATTTATCGGAGACGACCCCGGCTCCGTTGTAACCACCGATTCCTCCACACCGAGCGAAGAAGATAAAAAAAGGGCCGACCTCTTCTGTTTCGGAGAGCAAAGTGATGCCACGCTGGCCTGGAGGAAAGAGCTTTTACCAGAGTTTGACCTAAAGGCCCTTCTCGTCGCCAGGCGAAAAGAGGCTCTTCTTGAAACGACTTTTCAGGAAGAGCTGCAACGGCAAAAGTTGCTTTCCATGTATCAATTGGCCTACGGTGCAAGTCACGAGGTAAACAATCCTTTGGCAAATATCTCTTCGCGGGCGCAATACCTTCTCTTCGATGAAGAGGACGAAGGTAAACGGAAACGACTCGAGATGATCGTCCGGCAAGTCGAAAGAGCCCACGAAATGATCCGGCAACTCATGTGGTTTGCCAAGCCACCGACACCGGCACCACAACCACTTTTACTAGAGGAAACGATCACAGAAATCGTCGACCACTTTCAGATTGAGGCGGAACAAAAAGAGTTGACAATCAAAGTAATCGACTTACTCCCTGCAAAAAAAGCCGGGGCGGTCCCTTCTTCCGTTTGGGCCGACGCCGATCAATTTCAGGCCGCCCTTTTGGCCCTTCTTAAAAACAGTGCCGAGGCCGTTAAACGGGGAACGACGATTCACATTGAGGTAAAAGCGGGCTCTCATCAACCACCAGACGACCTTTTACAGGAGGGCATTTGGCTCTCGGTGGTCGACGACGGGATTGGGCTTGATGAAAAAGAACGGCAACATGCCTTCGATCCATTTTATAGTGGACGAGAAGCAGGGCGTGGCCTTGGCTTTGGCCTTTCATGGTGTTGGCGGATTCTAGAACTTCACGGTGGAACGGTCCTTCTCAAAAGTGAAAAACGAAAGGGGACGACGGTCTCCCTCTTCTGGCCGAACAAAAAGACGACCTAAACAACCCTTTCTATTCTTTTTATTCGCCCCCCTTTCCGCAGAACGGCTTGGTGGCAGCTCTCCACTGCCCGATATTTTGACCTGAGACAACCTTACCACTAAAGTGAAAACCCTTGTATTTAGCAAACAAGTGGGGATAATAGGGAAAATCTCAAACTCCATCTCACTGAAAGTGTTACCGAAATGGAAAATCATCCTTGGCTTGAAGAATACCATTGGATTTCACTCTTGCCACCGTTGATCGCTATTTGCATGGCGATATTTACCCGCAAGGCGGTCCTCTCGCTCTTTATTGGTGTTGCCGTCGGCGTTGGCATTTTGACCGTTGGTGATCATTATCACGACCTACGATCAACACAAGCCAAAAATACCACCACCGAAGAGAAATCCAAGGATGAGGGCGAAATCGAGAAAAGTGGCGTAATAAAAGAGGAGCAAAATCAAGCAACGACGTCGCCATCTGAAAATACTGCCTCTTCAGAAAACAGAGATGAGGGGAAGAAAGAGGAATCTAAAAAATCTCTCTCGTGGCTCGAATCAGGACAGACTATCGGCGTAACCTTCATTACGACTTTAGCCGAAGGGTATTTATGGAAAAGCCTTGCCGACCCCGAACATTTGCGTGTTTTTGCCTTTACACTTTTAATGGGTGCGATGGTCGGAGTGATCTATTATGCAGGGGGGATGCACGGAATCGTCGTTGTGGTGACCCGCTGGATCAAAAGCCGACGCAGTGGGCAAGTCACAACTTGGCTCTTGGGGTTAGTCGTCTTTTTTGACGACTATGCCAACACATTACTGCTCGGAAACACGATGCGTTCGGTAACCGACAAGTTGAAAATTTCACGTGAAAAGCTCGCCTACCTTGTCGACTCGACCTCGGCACCTGTTGCTGGCCTTGCCTTTGTTTCAACGTGGGTCGCTGCTGAAATTGGTCATATTGAAACTGGCTTTGCCGCAGAAGGTATCACGGATATTTCAGGGATGGACCTCTTCCTCCGATCGATACCCTACGCTTTCTATACGATTTTAGCACTCGTTTTTGTCGGTGTGGTCGCGATTCTTAAGAGAGATTTTGGCCCTATGCTCAAGGCGGAAAGAAGGGCTCTTCTTGAAGGAGAAAATAACAATGGTCGTCAGCACAAGCTTGCTCCATTGAGCGAGGACGAAGCCGATATCGTCGATGAGCTCGAACTCCCCGAGCCACCTCCAGCAGCTCCGCTGTTGTGGCTTAACGCTGTCCTACCCGTATTAACGGTGATAGGAATGACACTGTCACTTTTGTGTCTTTCAAGTGAAAATTACGGCTCAGATATCGGCGAGCAATCACGGATGGTCTACCTTATGAATCTTATCGGGAGTGGCGATCCTTATCTCTCCCTTGTTTATGGTGCTCTTTCTGGCCTGATCGTTGCTGCATTGCTTGCCTTTGGACAGAAAATCTTGACGATGAGGCAGGTCTCTTATGGGATTGTCGTTGGGGCGAGCCTTATGTTCACCTCTCTGGCGATTTTATGGCTGGCGTGGGCACTCGGTGACATTACAGCCTCGATGGCCCTTGGAAAGTTTATTGGAAATGGCCTTGAAAATCTAAACGTTCCGGTTTTTTGCCTACCTGTGATCATCTTTGTTAGTGCCGGTTTTGTCGCCTTTTCAACAGGGACAAGTTGGGGGACGATGTCGATTCTCACTCCGATTGCTGTTAGTGTTATGTTAAAACTCCAAGGCGATACCCCAAACCCGACCGATCCGGTCATGCTCGCCTCAATCAGTGCTGTCCTGGCCGGTGCCATTTGGGGTGACCATTGCTCACCAATATCGGATACGACAATTCTCTCTTCACAAGCGACTCGCTGTGACCATATTGCCCACGTTCAGACCCAGCTCCCTTATGCGATGGTCGTCGGGGCTGTCGCCTGTGTTGGCCTTTTGCTTGCTGGCCTTGGTGTGCAGCCTCTTTACATTTTGGCCGGTGCCTCGATCGGATTGATTGCCCTGTTGCTCGTTTTCGGTAAAGATGTCGAAAGCGAGGCTTAGCCCTGCCTTGCTTTGCCGCCATCTCAATGATAGAGTTTGGCCAAACTGATCTCAAGAGGCTCTTGTTCCATAAAAGTGGCAAGAGCCTTCTTTGTAATTTTTTCAATGTGATTGTCGTCCTCGTTGCGACAACGAAGTAGTGCCATTTTGTACCAAGGGGAAAATATCCCCTGACCATGAGCTCTGCTCAAACTGCCCGAATGGCAAGATGGAAAGACTGGGAGGTTTTTGAGCCTTCTGGGCAATCAAAACCGGGCCTCTCTATTCCCCGCAAACAGAACCTTTTTCCAAATAATATTTTCCATTTGCGAGTTGGTACGGCGCTTGCACAATAGAGGTGGTATCTCGTTGTGCCAGGATGGCCGACTTTATCTAGAATGATTGCAAGCAAACACATCCTGCATAGAATAAGGAACCAGGTGATGAAAAAGTATTGCTATTTACTGGTGTTGTTAAGTTTCGTCGGAATACCTCGATTAGTGACTGCTCAAGTCCTTCAGAAAATCCCCCCTTTGCCAGTAACAAAAGTGGCCTCTAACAACACCAGCAGAGCGATCGACGATCGTTTTTCGAATGACGGCTGGTCGGCAGCGAATATGACGAGAGAGAAAACTATTATAAAAGACTCATCGGTAAGACTTGCCACAGCGACAGAGCAAGGGACAGCACAGCCAGTAACGACGTTGCCAACAACATTACCAACAATGGCAAACAAACCGACACGAATTGCCTCTTTTGATTCAACATCGATTCAAACCTCGGCAGTCCAGCCGGTAACCTTGCCGACAAACGAGACTTTGTATCGTGCTGTCGTTGGGGAGCAACTCGTCACAGATGTTTATGGAAATACCAATCGGCAACGAGTCGTTACTTATATGCCTGTCACAACAACAGAGGCAAGAGATAGTTGTGAAATACGAACCAACACGAC
>JALCBQ010000035.1:10736-24390 GCA_028066335.1 Pirellulaceae bacterium | reverse complement strand
GGACTATGTTCCCCAGTGATGAAGTAAGAGGCCGAAACATGTCCACCCTGGAACGACAGATCGTTCGCAGCGACTCGCTCAGCCCATGCTTGATGGTATGCCCCCCAAACCTGGACTTTGCCGACATTAACCACACCCTCAACGCCAAGCATTTGTGTCGCTTCAACATCCGCAATTGGCCCAGTATTATACCAAGTCCCTCTTGGCCGAATCGAAGGTCTTGCAGCATACCCACCATGAGCTACAGAAGGATCATGGTCACCAAAGGCGGCTGAAAGGGCAGCATGAGCATAACCACGTCCGCCAGATCCTTCGTCATACCAGACGGTACTAGCTAAACGGGAGACGATTTGAATTTCTTGATTGTCACCGAAACTCGAACCACTTGCAGCAATGCCGTTACCAGCAAAGGCACCAAACTGCCAGTTGAATGCCTGATCTTGGCTATGACCAAGAACGATAGCACCGAAACGACGTTCGCCAGGATTGAATGCACGGTTCGAGAGATTCCGCTCGACGAACATTTGGTGGCTGCTACTTCCCCACGATTCCATACCGAATGGTTGGGTATGGTTACCAAGACGTAGCTCTTGAAGGTTTGGAAGATCTTTCCAACCGAGCCAGGCATCGGTAATTCTGGTTTCACTACCATTAGAAAAATCAATTTCAACCTTGTACTTCATGTTGTCATTGACGTCACCTTTGAGACCAAACCGTAGGCGACGGAAACCGGCCTGCGTTGCAGGGTCGGTCATGCCAGTTTCTAATGGAAACAAGGTAGCGTCGGTTTGTGGAAAACCGTAAAGACCAAATTGAATCTTACCAAAAGCCTGGGGCCCTTTTTTCAATTGGCTTTCGACTTCGCTGTTAACAATCGCACGGACACGTGCGTCGAAATCATCGGTTACCGCCGGTGCGGCAGTCGTCCCAGGGTAACTTGTTGGCTGTGCGGCAACACCTGGGTTAGCATAATCGGAAATTTGTACAGATGTAGTTGCTGCATCGGCATAATAATCTTGAGCGGTTGCAACACCACAGTTGGAAACGGCAACGCCCAAGGCAATTGCCAGAGCTTGGAAAATGCGTACTCGCATGGACAGAACTCCGTAACGTATGACCATCCTTAGTTGTGCCAAATCCGTTTCGACACACAAACACTAAAACGTTTATTGTGAAAGGCAAGACTGCCAAAAGTAGGTGACGTGTTTCCGCACCCTCTTTTAACGAGCCATTGTTCTCCCATCTGACATTCCCTATCGGCTAGTTCTCAATCCATTTTTTATCTAATCATACAATCTCTTAATTTCTTACAAGATTTTTCTCTTCTACGAGCCCTACCCTTTTTTTCTCTTCTGCAGCCGATAATAACGACCCAAATTCATCGAAAATCAAAAACGTCCTAATCGCTACGAATTAACAAATCAGTTATTATTATTACGATTATGTGTGTTATTTATTCGACTTATCTAACGTCGTTCCCCTGTCTATATCGCTCCTATGCGACAGCACTAGGCAAATTCCTCTCCCTTAAGGAACTTTTTCCGCCCAAATTGAGAAAAAAAAGTACCTCAGGCCAAAGAACCACTATGACTTCCCTACAAAATCTATCCATTTTCTTGTCACTTGTCCCTCATAAGCTACACTTGATTGCTCAGAAAACGGCGACATCGTAGTTTAGCAAGGAGGACGCGACCCCAACAAATTCGTTGTGGAAACCGTCCTTATACCTCTGCGACCGTTCATTAACACCCTTATTTAAAAGAAATTCGAATGAACATTCCAATTGCGACCATTGTTCCCCGCAACCGTAAGGCCCAAACCTGGCTAACCGTTACCGTTATCACTCTTACTCTCCTTGTCGCTGCTGGCGTCCTTGGATATCAAACCTTCCTCATTGATGTTCCCTCAGGACATATGGCAATTCTTGTTAAGAAAACGGGAAAAAACCTTCCGACCGAGCAAGAGATCTCTCATTCTGTCGATCAAAAAGGGATTCAACCCGAAGTCCTTGGAGAAGGACGCCGTTTTTACAATCCTTGGAACTGGGACTGGAAAGTCGTCCCCCAAATCCGTGTTCCAGAAGGGAAAGTCGGTGTCCGAATTCGGCTCTATGGCGACAATCTGCCTGCTGGAGAAATTCTGGCCTCAGAGCCAAATCAAAAGGGGATTGTTCCGGGTGTTTTAAAGCCTGCTCTCTACCCTTACAACGCATGGATCCGAGGAACAGAGAAACCGTACGAGCCCTACTACACCGAAGTCATCGAACTCTACGACACGATCACCGTTCCCGCCGGCTACCGTGGAGTCGTTACAAAACTTACTGGAAAGCTCCCCGAAAACCCAAATCAATTGCTGGTTGAAAAAACAGAAAAAGAGGCTGACCAACCACGTGGAGTCCTTGACGTCTCTGAACCAGCTGGGGTCTATTACCTCAATCCGTATGAAAAAAGAATTCAACTCATCGACTGTCGTAGTCAGCGGTACACTCTTTCGCAAGGGGGAAATCAGATGGGCTTTCCTTCAAAAGATGGTTTCTGGGTCACTCTCGACGGAATTGTTGAGTTTCGGGTAAAACCAGAAAAGGCTGCGGAAGTCTTCGTGAAATACAATAGTTCAACGAACGATGATTCGAATCTGGCCAATATCCGTGAAGAAATTACAGAAAAAATCATCCTCCCGAATGCCCGTTCGTTTTGCCGTTTGCGTGGCTCCGACTATTCCGGAAGAGAATTTATCTTGGGTGACACCCGAATTCAGTTTCAAAAAGAGTTCCATGCCGAACTTAAGGCTCGGTGTGAATCAGAGGGGATCGATATTATCGAGGCAGTCATTACCAAAATTGCTCCCCCTGTGAAAATCGCCAACCCTGTCCAGCGTCGTCAACAGGCAAACCAGGAAGAAAAGCAGTACATACGCCAAATCGAGCAACAAAAGGCCGAGCAACAACTGGCTATCGAGAAAGAGCTTGTTGTTCAAAGGCAAGAGAAGATTAAAGCACAACAAGAAGTTATTCAGGTCGTTACTAAAGCAGAAGAGAACCAACAGGTTAAACTGATCGAAGCAAACCAAAAACTTGCCGTTGCCAAAGTCGACCTCGCCGCAGCCCAGGACCAGGCAATCGCTATTACCCGCCGTGGGGAAGCGACTGCAGAAGTGATTGAACTCGATAACCAGGCAGAAGCGGCCGGTTGGAAAAGAGCGGTCGAAGCATTTGGTGGAGACGGAAACCAATATGCTCGCTGGGTACTACTGCAGAAGATGGCCCCTGCTTATCGTCGCCTAATGGTAAGCACCTCAGATAGCCCTCTTATGGACATTTTCCGTGAGTTTAGTGCATCCTCGAAAGAACCAGCGCAACCCCAAGACCCCAAATAACCTCCTCCCAATTTTAATAATCATTCACTCCTATACCTGGATTCATTACCATGAAATATAAAAGACTTATCCTTCTCTCCTTTGTTTTGTTCCTAGGGCTACTCGTCGGTGGTGGTGCAATTCACTGGACCGTCAACCGTGTTTATGTCCCTCCTGGCAAAAGCTTGAAACTAACCTACAAAGGGCCACTCCTCTTTGGAACCCACGAAGAGGCCCCTACCAGCCGTCTTGCAGAATGGAACGAAGAGGGCGGTTTCTACGAAGTCGGAGTTCAAAAGGAGCTTCTCGGCCCTGGCCGTCATTTTTACTGCCCAATATGGTGGAAACGAGAAATCGTTGATGATATTGAGGTCTTACCTGACGAAATCGCCATTTTTACCAGCAAGCTGGGAAACGAGCTCCCTAAAGGGCAAATCCTTGTCGATGGAGACCTAGGAGAAACCGCTTATCGTGGAACACTACGTAAAGTCTATGGGCCTGGGCGTTATCGGGTAAATCCAAGAGCCTATGAACACAAAATAGTAAAAACCTTTACCCAAGTTAAAGGAGGACAAACGAAATACTCAGGATGGATTAACATCCCAACTGGTTTCGTCGGAGTGGTAACCTATCTGACGGATTCGAGTGTTACCGGATACCAACATGGTGCCGGTATCCAAGATGAGGTCATTCCTCCTGGAATCTATATGATCAACCCCGACGAACAACATATTGATATTATTGAAATCGGTTACCGTGAAACGAGTATCCTTGTTACAAAACAGGTCGATAGCCGTAACCGCCCCCTCTATGATGAAAGTGGTGAACCCCTAGCCGTTGCGAAAACGGGTATTAGTTTTCCTTCAAACGATGGATTCGATATTCAACTCGACTATACCGCTGTTTGGGGCATTATGCCTGACCAGGCCCCCGAAGTCATTCGAACTTTTGGAAATATCAAAGAGGTCGAGCAGAAAGTTATTTCTCCTCAATCAGAGAGTATCTGTCGTAATTTTGGTTCTAAAAAAGGTGCCGTCGAATTCCTTGTAGGTGGTTCCCGAAAGCAATTTCAAATTGATACGACCGAAGAATTTAAAGAGGTTCTCAAACAAAAGGATCTTACACTTCTCTATGGCCTTGTCCGCCACATTTATATCCCTCAGTCAATTCGTAAGCCTATCCAGGAAGGTTATATCGCCGACGAGCTAACCTTAACCCGTGAACAGGAAAAGCTTACTGCTTCGACCGAAGCCTCTCTTCGAGAAGAAGAACAAAGAGTCCTGCTGGAATCAGAACGGATTAAAGTTGAAACAATCAAGGCGGTTGCTCAGATCATCGCCAACGGGAACAAAGATGCCCGAGAAATTGAGGCTGAAACGACCCGTCAGGTCGCTGAAGTTGATCGGCTTATCGCTGAAATTGAGGCTCAAAAAACGGTCATGCTTGGTAAAGCAAACGCGACAGCGAAGCAAGTTCAGGAAGAGGCTCGCTCACAAAAGTTTGCCCTTGCAGTCGAAGCTTTCGGCTCACCAACAGCCTATAACCAATGGCAATTTGCCAAAGATCTTCCAGAAAATATCGATCTTCAGTTGATCTACGCTGGTGAAGGGACCCTTTGGACCGATTTGAAAAATGTTCTGCCAACCCTCCCCCTTCTCAAGAATGAGTAAACCTTCCAGAAGGCCTCAAGCTTAATTCAAAACTACCATCATCGGCCTTACCATAAAAAAAGCCGCCCCCTAGTGTGAAGGGGGCGGCTTTTTTGCGTGTCTTTTTAATTTTCTGGGAACTTAACACCCTAACGAGATTCGTCGTCTTTTGAAAAGAATGTTCGTTTACAACAAAATGACAGGGAGCCTTTGTTCGTCGAGGAAGACTTAAGTACCAACGAAAACTTAAGTACCGACCTTTTCAACAAGTCGAATCTGGGCCCGCGCCTGGGCCATTTCTCGATCTCGTAGCTCCATAAGCTCTGGCGAATTTGCTTTTCGTCCGAACGCCTCTTCGAGTTGCTCCTTTGCTTTTTGGCTATCGAGTTCATCGATTTTCAAAACACGCCCTGTTAAAATCGTCGCCACATTATTATCAACCTGGGCAAAGCCACCATCAATATAATAACTTTTCTCTTGACCATCGACAGTAAAACGGAGCTCACCATAGGTCAAGCGACCAATGAAAGAGCTGTGGTTATTTAAAACTCCGGCTTGCCCGTCAAAAAGGGGCAAAACCAAGCTTGAAACCTTCTCATTAAGAACGGTCGTCTCTGGTGTGACTACGGTACAAGTAAACTCTGCCATAATCTTTTTAGCTACTATATATTAAAGGGAAAAATGAATTCTTGGCTTTATCTAGGCTGATGCTTATCGAAACAATTCAACCTCACTGATTGGCCAGCCCAAGATACTTTTAGAAACACACGACAACGACTACTTCTTTTTCGCAGCCGCTGCCATTTTTTCAGCCTGCTCAGCCGCTTGATCGACGGAACCGACATACAAAAACGCATCTTCTGGAAGATCATCCCATTTGCCATTGCAGATTTCTTCAAAGCTTCGAATTGTATCTTCGAGTGTAGTAATCTCACCCTTCTTACCGGTAAAGACCTCAGCAACAAGGAATGGCTGCGACAAGAAACGCTCCAGACGCCGAGCACGATGAACAATCGTTTTGTCCGCCTCGCTTAACTCATCGGCACCCAAAATTGCAATAATGTCTTGCAACTCACGATACCGCTGCAGGGTCGTTTGGACTTGTCGGGCAACATTGTAATGACGCTCACCAACATATTGTGGATCCAAAATACGGCTCGACGATGCAAGTGGATCAATCGCCGGGTAAATACCTTTTTCTGAAATTGAACGTTCGAGGTAAATAAAGGCATCCAGCTGACCAAAAGCTGTCGCCGGTGCCGGGTCGGTCGGGTCGTCAGCAGGAACATAGACGGCCTGGACCGAGGTGATCGCCCCCGACTTGGTCGAGGTAATGCGTTCCTGAAGAGCCCCCATCTCGTTGGCAAGGGTCGGCTGATAACCGACCGCCGATGGCATACGGCCTAAAAGAGCCGAGACCTCACTACCTGCTTGCGAGAAACGGAAAATATTGTCGACAAAAAGAAGTGTATCTTTACCCGTCGTGTCACGGAAATACTCGGCCATTGTCAGGGCCGAAAGGGCGACTCGTAAACGGGCACCAGGAGGTTCATTCATTTGGCCAAAAACCATACAGGTCTGTTCAATAACACTCCGGCCGGTGTCACCGATTTTGGTCTCTTGCATTTCAAGCCACAGGTCGGTCCCTTCACGTGTCCGCTCTCCAACACCAGCAAAGACCGAGTAACCACCATGGGCCGAAGCGATACGAGCGATGAGCTCGGTAAGAATAACCGTTTTTCCAAGGCCAGCACCACCGAACAACCCAGCTTTACCACCACGAACAAACGGGGTAAGAAGGTCGACCACTTTAATACCGGTTTCGAACAGCTCGGTACTTGTTGAAAGGTCGGTTAATTCAGGTGCCTCACGGTGAATACTCCACTGATCGTCAGCTTTGACATCGCCACGGCCATCGACAGTCTCGCCTAAAACATTAAAGACACGCCCAAGGGTCCCTTCTCCAACAGGAACCGAAACAGGTTCACCAGTGTCAAGGCAATCCTGTCCTCGTACGAGTCCATCGGTACTTCCAAGAGCAACACAACGGACGACGCCACCACCCATATGTTGCTGGACTTCACCGACCAGCTTGACTTTGACCCCTTTATGTTCACTCGTAATTTTTACGGCGTTGTAAATTTCAGGGAGGCTCTCTTCTGGAAACTGAACGTCGAAGGTCGAGCCAATGACCTGAGTCACCTTACCGATATTTTCCGCAACTGTCGCCATGGTTTTCTCTTTGTTAAATGAAATGCAAAACCAAATATTTAGGAATAGCCTACCTGTTGTCCACAATAGGGACGGTGGTAGTTCAACTTTTTATAAACCAGCATGCCAACCCAAAGGTAAAAGCACACCTCGTAAATTTCTACCCCTTAAGGGCATTAACACCACCGATAATCTCCATAATCTCGCCGGTAATCTGACTTTGGCGAGCACGATTATACGTCATCGATAGATCTTTAATAATCTCGGAAGCGTTTTCAGTAGCTGCCTTCATAGCGACCATTCGAGCGATTTGCTCGGAAACAGCCGCATCAAGGAAACATTTGAAAAGCTTGACCTTAAAACTCGTTGGAACGATCTCTTTCAGAATACTCTCCGCATTGGGGAGAAACTCATACATCGACGGAGCCTCATCATCTGAAGCTTCGCCACGATTATCTTCACTTGTCAGTTCACCCAACGGGAGAAGAGTCTCGACTACCGGGACTTGTCGGCTGATATTAACAAACTTGGTATAAACTACCTCAAGGCGGTCGATCTTTCCAGCCACATACAGTTCTAAATAACCATTTGCAATCTCTTCAACCTTCTCAAAGAGAGGTTGATCGTCGAACTCGATCCACAAATCGTTAATATCAAATCCACGAAACTTTAGCCCGCTAATCCCACGTTTTCCAGAAGCATCGATCGTTATCGAAAAGCCTTGGTTTCCTAGACTCTCTAGCTGGGTAAAAGCACTTCGCAAAACCGATCCATTGTAACCTCCACAGAGGCCACGATTCGCCGACAGGAGTAAAACACGGACGTTTTGAACCTTATCTCGTGATTCAAGCAAAGGGTGCGTCACCTCAAGACCGCTCTTTGCCAAGTCAGAAACGACCTGGGTAATTCGGGCAGTGTAGTCGGTCGCCGCTGCCGCCCTATCCATCGCCTTTTTAAAGCGGGCAGTTGCAATCAGTTCCATCGTACGTGTAATTTTACGAATGTTTCTGACTGACTTACGACGCTTGTCTAGTGCTCTTGCGTTTGCCATGAAACTTCTAAAAACCTACTGGTAAATAAGATTGTAATTCCGCAAAACGAATCTTTATTTATTTTATAAAACGAAATGTAATCGAGTAACGATAAGGCTGCCCGGCATACACTTTGACCGCTGCCATGATAGAAACGACCAATGCATAGATAAAAACAACCGACATTGCTGGAATCGCAAGGAGATATCCGAATCCCAAGGTTACCGCCCCAAACAAATTCAACCCAATGCTGCAACACAAAAGACAAATCTGAAAATTCAAAGCCTCTTTTGCCTCATCTACGGCGAACTGCTCACTTTCACTGCTTACCGTATCTTTCTTTACCAAGTAAAGAATAAGGGCGACCAAACCCGAGGTAAAAAAAGTGGCGTGACACACAGCAGCTAATGTGCGGGAATCGTTCGTTATTTCATCCCCCCCGGAAGGCTGTTGAGACTTAGGCGGTGCATTGAACTCATTTTCATTCATTGGATCACCTTTTCTATAAAACAATAAGTTTTTAAGCCCTAACAACACGTTTCCGAAGACAAACTCAGACTAAACCGAATAACCACTCTTAAACTGCTCAATAGCAGCAACAACCTCTTTTTCAATCTCGTCAGAGAGAGCTTTTTCTTCGGTCAATTTTTCCCAGACATCTTTTTTCGTTGTGTTCATGAAAGAGACAAACGCCTCTTCCCACTCACGAACCTTGTCAACAGGAACATCATCCAGGAAACCATTCGTACCGGCATAGATCGACAAGACCTGATCGGTCACATGCATCGGTGCGTTTTGTTTCTGCTTTAGCAACTCGACCATACGATAACCACGGTCAAGCTTTTGTTGTGTCATCGCGTCAAGGTCTGTACCGAGCTGAGCAAAAGCCTCTAGTTCACGGAAAGCGGCCAACGTCAAGCGGAGTCCACCAGAGACTTTTTTCATCGCCTTAATCTGAGCGGCACCACCGACTCGCGAGACCGAAATACCGGCGTTCATGGCAGGCCGGACACCGGCAAAGAACAAGTCGGGCTGAAGATAAATTTGCCCATCAGTAATCGAAATGACATTCGTCGGAATATAGGCAGAGACTTCGCCTTCGAGTGTTTCAATAATAGGAAGCGAGGTAATCGACCCACCACCAAGCTCTTCAGAAAGCTTTGAAGAACGCTCTAGAAGACGGCTATGGCAGTAAAAAACATCACCGGGGAACGCTTCTCGCCCCGGAGGCCGCCGCATCAACAGGGAAAGTTGACGATAGGCAGTCGCCTGTTTTGACAAGTCGTCATAGACGATCAGGGCATGCTCACCTTTGTACATAAAGTACTCGGCCATCGCTGTTCCAGCATAAGGAGCGACATACTGAAGAGGGGCAGGACTACTCGAACCAGAAATGATCACCGTGGTATACTCCATGGCACCATGTTGGCGTAATGTTTCGACGACTTCGGCAACAGAGCTATCTTTCTGACCAATAGCGACGTAGAAACATTTCATTCCCGTCCCTTTTTGGTTCAAAATCGCGTCGATCGCAACGGTCGTCTTTCCCGTTTTTCGGTCACCAATAATAAGTTCCCGTTGTCCCCGCCCAATCGGTGTCATCGCATCGACCGCTTTAAGACCGGTCTGCAGTGGCTCACAAACAGGTTGACGCTCTGAAACGCCAGAAGCGGCCGTCTCGACAAAACGGGTCTCGGTCGTTTCGACGGGCCCTAAACCATCAAGTGGCTGGCCAAGTGGATCTAAAACCCGACCGACAACGGCCTCCCCAACGGGGACCGAAAGTAGCCGTCCAAGGGAACGAACCTCATCCCCTTCTTTAATCTTTAAATAGTCGCCCAGGATAATCACCCCGACACTACTCTCTTCGAGGTTAAAGGCTAGGCCATTGACCCCACTGGGGAACTCGACCATCTCACCCGACATGACGCCAGAGAGACCATGAACCCGTGCAATACCGTCCCCGACTTCCAGGACCGTTCCGACTTCGCGGACATCGACCTCGGTTTCGTATTGCTCGATTTCCCGCTGTAGCACGGTTGCAATTTCGTCTGCGTTAAACTTCATGCGAACCCTCGCTTTATAAATTTTATTCACAAGCAGGCAGGCGTTTTTCCTCTAAATAGAAGAAGCATTCTAACGCATGCCCAACGTTGTACTGGTAATTTATTTAAAAGGACAATTCATTTAGTCTGTACCACAAACAGTGCCAAACTAAACATTGCCACTATCCACTAACAAACTGATCAATCGTTTTACGGACCTTGGCCCCTGATTCCATAACCATATCTCGTTTTAACTCTTTGAGCCGGTGAGCGACACTTGCATCGTAAACCGTATCACCAACACGAACAACCATACCCCCGATGAGATCTTCTTTGACCATCGCCTCCAGGTCAACTTCGGTCTCAAGGGCAGATTTTAGTGCAGACTCGACTTTTGATTGAATCGTCGAATCGATCTCCGTTGCAGTATGAACCTCAACAACGACACGCCCACGTAACTCGTTAAAGTGTTGGTGAGCTCCCGCTTCTATCGCTTCAAGACATCCTAACCGATCGTGTTCTGCTGTGACTCGTAGAAAATCGAGCAAAAGATCAGAAACGCGTCCTTTCAACGACCGCTCGATCAATGCGACCTTGGCAGCCGGTGGAATACGGGGCGAGTCGAAGACATCTTCAAGATGTTCGACCTTAGGCAAGACTTGATGGACCAGTCCACTCAACTCCTCCAAAACGACCTCAGCAACACCCGCTTGCTCAGCAGTTGCCATGAGCGCCTTGGCATAGATTTTTCCAAGTTGTTGTTTTGTAAGATCCATAGTTTCTTTAGCTTAGAATAGAAGCTTCTTGTAAGTATTGACGTTTGAGGTCATCGCTCCCCCCCTTCTCCACTTAATAAAAAATAGAACAAGGTGTGGAACGACTACTAGTTCTTGCTGGGAAACTGTTTTAATGCATCAGAAATCAACTGGCCATGATCTTGGCTGTTAACCTCTCGTTTGACAATCCTGCCAGCAAGTGAAACGGCAATATCTGCACTTTTTTCAGCAACCTCGAGCAAGGCGTCATTTTTCGCCGCGTCAATTTCGGCGAGAGCCCGGTCGAGCTTCTGTTTTGCTTTCTCGTCTGTATCATCTAAGATTTTCTGTGCCTCAGCCTGGGCGTTGACACGAGCCTCTTCGATAATTGCACGGGATTCCTCGGCCGCCTTAGCAAGCTGAGCCTTGTATTCGGCAAGCTGCTTTGCTGCCTCGGCTGCATCATTTTCAGCATTCGCATGAAAATCAGCAATCGTCTGCTCACGCGTTTTAAGGCCTTCCATAATCGGCCCCCAAGCAAATTTCCCAAGCACAGCGATCAGACACATAAAGACGATAAAGTTAAAAATCGCCATATCGGAACGCCACTCAGAGGGATCCGTTAATTGGGCCCCTGCGTTCCCATGTCCTAGGTCGCCTCCCTCGTCGTGCCCTTTGCCATGACCAGAAGCCCCATCCAAAGATTCGGCCGCATGAGCCTTTGGAGCATTACCGACGGAGGTGTCCGCCAATAAAGAGGAAAGACCCAAACCAAGCGAACAAATCAAAGCGACAAGTAGAGTATAAAAACGTTGGTATTTCACCGTTTTCCTCATCGATTCCATAGAGACTAAAGACAAAAACAAACTGCAAAAAAGTAAAAGCTAGGCCACCTAACCGTAGTGACCACAGACATGTCCTCGTTAGACATTGTCCTCGTTCTTTATCAACAAAAAGAGGTAAAGCTCTCTAAACGCCTAGCACGTTTAGGTAAGCCCGACCTACCCTTGCGAGCAAATAAACAGAGCGTAAAAAGTAGCACCTTCAATAAGGGCTGCGGCGATAATCATACCGACCTGAACCTTACCAGCAACTTCTGGTTGGCGAGCCATTCCCTCAAGGGCACTAGCAGCCAGACGGCCAATACCATATCCCGCACCAATAAGAACAAGACCAGCACCAATAGGACCAGCATTGTAGGTAAAGAGATCACCTTGAGCTCCAAATGCAGTCGTAGCTGCAAACATCATTGCGAACGAAGCCATTAAGGTATATTTGGCAAATTGAAACACAGAACAGTCTCCTGTTAAACAAACAGACCCATAAACAAAAATTCTTATCCAAAGCCCCCTCACACGGAAGGCTTCTATTTCCTATTTATACCACAGACACCTTCTAGTGTTTGTGGATAGACATCCCAATGAATAGAGATGTTAAAAACGTAAAAATATATGCCTGCAAAAAGGCGACGAACAGTTCAAGCACACTAAAGAGTGTGCATCCAACGATAATAAGTAGACCAGTAAAAGACCAAGTGAACGAGCTCATTGTTGGAGCATTTTCCGGAGAAAACGCAATACTCATCAGGCCAAATAAAACCAGATGGCCTGCGACCATATTCGCCAACAGACGAACAGCCAACACGCCATGCTTAATAAAAAAGCCCAAGAGCTCAATGGCAAAGATCATTCCCTGAATCGGCAAGGCAGCATAAATCGGTAAATCAATCGAAGGGATAAAATTCCCAACAAAGCCGACAGTCCCCAGTGCTCGAATACCTGCACCAACGACGGTTACAAAAACGACCGCCGCAAGGGTCAAAGCAAACGAAAAGGAACTCGACGGTGCTCCCATGAAAGGAAGCATACCGAATACATTACACCCTAAAACAAAAAAGAAGATGGTCCAAAGGAGAGGCATAAACCGGTCGGCATCTTTATTGCCAATTGTCGGCCTAGCGACTTCATCACGCAGATAAAGCAAGAAAACCTCACCCATATTCCATAACCACCCTTTGGGCAGTCGGCCCGAGGTCATCTTTTTGGCGAGCATTACAAATCCAACCGACAAGAGGGAGGCGACCATAAAAATAATGATCATAAATTTTGAAATACAAAATCCACTTGCCGGCTCATAAAGGTTCTTCAGTACGCCAAACGGCTGAGGAATCAAGATCTTCCCCTGCAATGCTTTTTCATAGCCAGCGATCTTAGCAGCAGACCATTCTTTAACTTCTTGGTCGGCCACCGCTTTTTTGTATTTTGCAACAAGACCTACGTCACTTGCAGCTAATTGCCACTCTTTATTTTCGGCCTTAAACCATTCCTGTTCACCCGATTCCCGAAGATATCGATCAAGTGGCTTTGCGTGATTCACATGCCCGGGAGCATGCTTCCAATGTTCATATTTTTCAAGAAGATCACCCTTTGCCGGAACGACATCCGCCCCAAAAGCACTCACTAATACAGGATGCAGTTCGTGTACTTCCCACGCCTGATAGCCATCATCAAGACGGACCCACCACTCTGGGAAATCGTCGATCGACTTATAAGAAGGTCGATACAACGACTTGGGTACATCAAAGTAGTAAGTATCTTTTACGTGTAATA
>JALCBQ010000035.1:0-10726 GCA_028066335.1 Pirellulaceae bacterium | reverse complement strand
ATATTATCTTTTGCTTAAATTTTTCTGAGCAAGATCGCCAGCAACATCATCTCCGTTACCAAGGCGACCAGATAACAACCCACAATATTTTCAACCACCCCAGCAGCACGCCACTCGGGCAGAAACCCTTTACTATAAACCATGGCAACGACTGGAACACCAAACCGGACTCCCATCGCTACCAAATTTCCGGCAACCGACCGGCGGACTGCCGTGAAATACCAGTCCAAAGTCAACGCAATCAGTACGCTACCAAAGACCAGACCGACAGGAAAGCAGACGACCTGACAGGCTACATTAAACCGATCAGCAAACTGCCACCCTGTCCAAAACAACATGCCTCCAAGACAACTCAGGCCAACAAGCACCATGACGAAAACAGCAAGGAAGTATCCCGGCCCCATTCGAACATTGGCATGAGCTGAACCAACACGGTCTGTAGTGGCATTTCCTAACGAGTCGCCCGCTGAACCACCCCCATTACATGAGGAATCCACCAACGACCCCGAAAGTCCCTCACTTTGCAAAGAGGCCCCTTGCCTCTTCACAAAGTCTCGTACCGAAGAGCCTTGCTCTCCGGAATCACTTCTCTGGATATCCTCTGAAGGTCGCTTGTTCATAGAACCTTCTTAAACACCCTTACCTAGAAGCCAGAAGCCAAACTAACGCTCGTTACCCAATTTTATAATCTGGTAAAGACCGGCAGAAAAGCCCGCAACGACCCCAGCAAATTCAAAAACTGAAAGGTTTAGCCACGAAATACCAAGACGTGGTACCAACCACTCCCCGATATAGTGCCCTGCCACAACAGGTAAAACCATCGATAGGCCAATAACCATTACCTTGGTCGCCAAACGATAGCCTTCGGCTATTGGATTCAGCGAGGAGCCCAAACCCTTTTCTTTAGGCTCTTCTTCATGACTCGAAGGTTCTTCCGGAGGTTGCTCGCCAGCAGGAGATCCCTCAGTAGAATTCTCTTCGCCCATGCACCTTTCCCTTTCCAAAAAGGGCTCGCCTGCAATGACAGAAACAAAAACATTTTGTATTTGAAACATCCAGCAGAGCGACTAATGGGCGTTATTCTAAACAAACCCAAAATTAGGTCAACTAGCGAAAAAGAAGATTTCGTGCTTTTTTTCACGAAGTCGCCTCCTACACATCTCATCTACGCCTCTCTCTTTTGCTTTCTCTCAACTACGCATATCTCTATCTCTTTCGAGATATAACCTAACTGCTATTTCTAAAGGGACTTAGGACCAAAATCAACGTATAAAGCCGTACTAACCTAAACTCGCCATCTAATTAAAATAAAAATTACCCTATAGCAAAACCCGAAAACGGGAACAAAAATCCTATCTTTATGGTTGTTTTTTCTTGCTATTGCGGCCCATGTTGGATAGACTGCTTAAATAGAGGTTAGGAGAATACTTTTATTCTCAAAGGGGCTTCAGAGGCTTAAAAAAAGTGCCTCTTGAATCTGTTCCGAGGCCTCATTTTGTTGTTTGTGTTCGGAGAATCAAACAGTTTTGCCAACTCTGCATTTTTGTAAGATGAACAGGTCTGCGTAGTTTTGTGCAAGGCCATCGTCTTATAAAGTGTACCTGCACCACGTGCCACTTTACCGTTGCCTGCCTAAAGGTACTCATAGGGTAGTGGACGACTCATACCCCGTTGGTGCAAAATACCGGATGGCATTTTCTCTCCCCTTCTTTATTCAAACAGCCTCTGCAATACCCACCTTGCACCTCCCTCGCTGCTCTCCTTTGATGCCCACAATTTTTGCTGATATTGCTTTTGCTGATATTGCGTACAACGCAAACGATCACAGAAATGACTCCCCCAAAAGAGCGTCTGTGTGAAACATAAAACATCCCAATATCCCATTCCTCGATAAAAGACCTGCACCACTAAATGGCTGTACCAACTTCCCTGCGGTGTGGCACAGTCAATTCATTCCAACATAACACTTTCCCGAAAATAGACTTCCTGAACAATCTCAGTCAAACCGACTAACTCAACACGATAGAACAACTTAGAGACTCACCAACAATGCCCCCTACCAAATATCCCCTTTATGCCTAACGTTCTCTTGGAGAAATCTCTTGTCCAGTCTAACCTCCCTAAAGGCCCAAACGGTTAAACAACTTGGTACCCTCGCCAAAAAACTTGATCTCACCGGTTGGCAAAATCTCCGTAAAGATGATCTCATTCAAGCTATTTTAAAGGAAGAACGGCGGCGAAAGCGGCAAACAGCAGCGGCAAAAAAGAGCTCTTTAAAGAAGAAAAAAGGGAAGGTACCTCCGGAAAGTTACGAGACCAACGGTCATGCAAAAAGCAGAAACTCTAAGACTACCTCCAAAAGTGCAACCCATAATACCAGAAAGAGTCACCAAGAAGTTATCCCCCAGAAATCGGCCGCTCGTCGACTCACCTCACCACCGAAAAACCAACCCACTCGATCTCAACTCACCCCGATTCAGTCACCCTCGCCTTCCAACAATGGCCAGGTAAGCCACCTTCACCACTCTCCAGTGCTGAATTCAGCAACAGCTCCACAAAGCCCCAGCGACCTCTCTTCGACCCATTTCTTACACGACAAAATTGACCTAACTCCTTGTAGCTCTTACTGGTTACGAGCGTCATGGCAAATCAGCCCTGAAGGGACTCGCAGAGCGAAGGCGGCCCTGGCTGAACAATGGCACTCAGCTCAACCAGTCCTACGTCTCATTCAGATCGAAGGAGAAGCAAACAATATCGAGTACGTTCGCTCACTTGTAGCGATCCACAACGGTGTCGACCACTGGTTTCTAGAAGCACCTACCCCCCACCACAGTTACCGTGTTGAGATTGGCTATCTTGCGACCAATCAAAAATTCCACCGCCTGGCCCACAGCGATACCGTTACCCCACCGGCCGAAAACACCGTCCTTAAAAATTACGATAATCCCCCTACGAATAAAGACTTGGGGAAAAGAAAAACCTCGGCAGCTTTGGCCATTGCTAAACCTATTTTGGCCTCTCGAGAGTCTCAAACGAATGAGGAGTTTCCATTAACGGCTGACCTTAAGGCAACTCTACATGGGAGAACTATCGCTGATGGCGAGCTTACTGTCGATGAAGCACCGGTAGAAGTTGAAGTCGATGGGGCTTTTCAGATCGATCTGGAGCTTCCAAATCGCCGGCAGGTTCTCACCCTTGTCGCCGTGAACCCGACGACACTTCAGGAAAAAACCCTCATCATTGCCATTGAGCGAAACACTAAATCTCTTGAAAAGACACCCCTTTGCCAATAACTACCCCACCCGATATAACTAGAAAAAGAAGGCAATTTCTGGCGAAAATTGCTCCTTTTTTACATCAGATCACCCCAAAATGACCTCTCTTTGTGAAATTTCGGTGACGATTTGAGAATTTTTAAAAGGTCGCTTTTCCGCTGCCGGAACCTAGGCGATTCGAGCGATCGGGGAGATAGAGAGAGCATGAGCGATCTAAAAACCGAGAGCGACACAGAGGCCAGGTGGTAACAAAAGGGCAAAGAGCCTCTCGACACTTTAAGCCCCAAAGAATCTATTTACCAAGAAATATCTATGTTCTTGAGCACCTCTTTTATCTCTTTATTCAGTCGAGATCTCTCCTTGGATGAAAACAAGTTGTAACTCAATGCTAGATAGGTTAGATTCTCCAGCTGACCAATTTCGGGGGGTAAAGTCGTCAGTCTGTTAAAGGAAAGGTTAAGCTCCTCTAGATTCTCCAGCTCGACAATTTCGGGGGGCAAACTCGTCAGACCATTCTCACCAAGGTCAAGGCGCTCTAGATTCTCCAGCTCGACAATTTCGGAGGGCAAACTCGTCAGGCTGTTGCGAGAAAGGTGAAGCTGCTCTAGATTCTCTAACTGGCCAATTTCGGGAGGCAAGGTTCTCAGGTCGTTGTAGGAAAGATCGAGGTGCTTTAGATTCTCCAGCTCGACAATTTCGGGGGGCAAGGTTCTCAGGTCGTTGTGAGAAAGACCAAGATGCTTTAGATTCTCCAGCTGGCCAATTTCAGAAGATAAGGTTCTCAGGTCGTTATCATTAAGGAAAAGAAATTGAAGGTTCTCCAGCTGGCCAATTTCGGGGGACAAGGTTCTCAGGTCGTTGCGAGAAAGATCGAGGTGCTCTAGATTCTCCAGTTGAAATATCTCTTCTGGCAGGTATCCATTCCCATTCGCACGAAGGTGCAACTCTTTTAAGCTTTTCAGTTGACCAAGATTGGCAGGAAAAACGATCCCAAAGTTGTCACTAACGTCTAAATGTCTCAAGTTTTCGAGCCGGCATATGTCGTCTGGAAGGACCGTGATCTCATTTTGGACGATCTCTAAAACTTCCAGATTCGTGAGCTCACTGACTTCGAAGGGCAAGGCTGTGAAATCATTCGTTCCCAGATTTAAGCTCTTTAAATTTTTTAACTGACCAAATTCTGCCGGTAAGTAGGCTAAATTATTATCACTGAGATTTAAGGTCGCCAGGTTTGTCAGACTTTTAATAGCTGGTGGTAATTCTGTGAGGTCATTACTCGTGAGGTCTAAGGTTTCCAAACCCTCCAGCTCAAAGAGTTCTGGAGGCAATTCTTTAAGACCTAGTTCCGAAAAGTCAAGGTGAGTCGATGACCCTTTTTTTGCAGCCTCAATCCGTTCCTTGGCGATTTTTATACTATCAACAGAGAGGTTAGCGTCACCCCTCGCCGATGTTTGGGCAGAGAGAGCTCGAGTCGTAACGATCTCTGCAATGCAAAAAACGAAAAGAAGGATCCCAAAGGGTACGATTGGGAGAGAGCATTTGGGGAGAGATATTCGCATAAAAGGCCCCTCTTATAGTTTCCAAGTAGTTCCTCGTGCCCCCCTATCCTACTCTCTTTAAAAAGAGGTTTCAATCGAAATACGACTACCGATATTTTAGAGGTACCCACAAAGAATCATTCTCCTAGTGGTCGAGAGGGAAATAATTCGACGACAAGGTCTTTATGAGGCAGAACTCAACTTTCAAGAGCACTACCGAAAACTTGTCCATGCAATATTTCGTTCGCTGGTACCACACCCAAAAACATTCAGACTTGTGTCAAAGCAGGGGGCTAAAAAGTCTTTAACCGACTCGAAAGTGGTGGGGGCCGCAACTAATGGCGGCCACAAACTCTTTCAAGGCCGATCTTACCCACCTGCAGGGACGATGTTTTTTCGACGTCTTGCGGCAACAAGGCCAAAACCTAGAAGGCCAGTAGCAAACAGGGCAATTGCACTTGGCTCAGGGACGATTTCGGGGTCAAGGGATGGAGCGAGGGTTAAATTTCCCCCTCCCCAGTTGGTAACTGCCAATTGGGTGGCAAAGTTATCAGAGAGGATGGCATCCATAGCAGTCGTCAGGAGATCGTCAGTAAGGGGGGATATCGCATCAGAAAAACCAAGTTCACCATAACTGAATGTTGCACCGTTAAAATCACCTATAGAACTGGTGAGGTCTGAGCTACCAAAAGAGATGCTAACCCCATCATCTACATTAAGATAAGCTTCGCTAAAACTCAAGAATACGTCATTACCAAAACTAATCACGACATCTGAAAATGATGCATACAAACCCAACGTAGTGAGACCAGGGAGCAAATCGGGCACTGTCTCATCGTAATCGGCGGTGAACGTGAATGTGTCGCCGGCCTCAATATCGCTGCCAGCTAAAAGACCTGTAACCGAGTCAACTGTCCCCGTAGTGGTAAAAAGGACAGTTGCCGCTTTGGCCTGCTCAACACCACCACCGATAGAGGCCAGAAGCAACCCTCCCACTAGAATGGAAAGAGCGACTTTCCTGCTCCATTTTGTAACTTTTCTGAAAATTCCTGTGAAACTCATCCGATCCTCTACTCTCTTCAAAGATTTACAAACCGTTCGCCTATTGATTCATTGCCCTGACCGGCGGCCATCCTAGCATGAAATTCCGTACCAATCCAGAAAAAATCTAGCAAAAATCTGGCAAAATTTTTCACTATTTTGATAGCCATGGGGCGATAGGCTCCTCTCGTGTTCATCTGATGATTCACCTGACTTAGAATCTAGAATCCCGCTCTATAATCTTTTCTCGAATCTCCTCATAGAACCATTTGATGGTTTCTCGTTGTTCGTCTGTGTATGGCTTTAGCCAATAAAGCCCCCTTTCATGATACAGAACGGCTGCACGCAGATCGGCCAATGAATGGATAGGTGGCAGGTACCTGTCACGGGCAATTCTTCCATACATAACGGATAATATTGTCCCTTTGTCCGAAAGGTAGTTGCAGTCGTCTTTTTCTTTATCGCTGTCGAAGGATCGAGCGAACGGGACAAAAGTGCAAAAACTTACATAGTATGGAATATCGTCCAATGTAAGATTTTCACTTAAGATTGTTCTTATTTCGTCCATCTTTCGTCCATCTTTTGTTTTTTTAGTGTGGAGATTTGACGAAATCCCCACGCGGACTTCGTACTATTAAATCCGATCCCCTAATCCACCATTTGGTTCTATCGTATTGTCACTATTTGACATAATATTTTGACATAACCTATATCTGACACCACCTGTAGTCTCTTCTTTGACATTCGTCCATAAGACTCTCAAAGCCTCTTCTTCCCTCTAGCAGTCTCACATTTTCTATTTTAAAGAGGAAACAGTTTTCTTGCAAAAAAACTGCAAAAGGTTATTGATCTGAGCTTCATCAGTACAGATTGTTGATTTTATATTATATTTTGAAGTTTAAAAGTCTCTCCACTTGAAATGAGGCACACTGTTAACACGGTCTCCGGCGGGGAAAGGAAAGAAGGGGGGGCGTTTCAAAAAGAAGAACTTCCTGTCAACGCATAAAAACCCCGCCACGATATTGGCACAAGCCAATAGGCGGCTGCCAAGAAACTAGACTGTCGGGAAAGCCACGACAAGTGAAAAGCCGCCTAGAAGCAACCACATTGCCAGGCAAGCGGCATGAAAAACCAGGTGAACCGAAATAGGCCATCGGCTATAATTTGCCTTAGTAATAAAAAACATAACAAGAGTGTAAAAAATAATGGCTAAAACAGGGAGAGCTAGGTCAATATAAGGGATATCGCCTAGAAAATAGAATTGAGATAAGAACACTAAAGCGAAAAATGGCCCCCCCAGCACAACCCTAAATTGGTCAGTACTTTGGCTGAAAAACCAGACTAGCAAGAGTACGACAACATAACCCGTGATTAGTAGTTGTATAAGATTCTTATTTTTACCCTGTTGGTTGGTTTTACCAACAAGATCCTCCCTGGGAGCCTTTTCGCTCACAGTGATTTTCCCCTTCGCGATTTTCTACAAGAGAGTTAACGATGCCAGAGCCAACAGAGCAGCGACGTTCGTTATGGATTTTAAAAATCTCACCACTTGGGATGCCGTTGATTTCAGTGGGTGCAGGGTTGCTTGAACTTATCTACCGTACCGGTGAGCTACAAATAGATCAAGCGATATTTGTCGTTTTTGTGACGAGTATTGTCGGTCTGCCTGTCGGTCTCACTGCTGGCCTCCTTGTTCTAATTGGGGCTCTAAGCCACCCAAACCAGTGGCAGCGAACGACTTTGTATGGAGTGGCGGTGGTATGTTACCTCTTTCTTTTTATCTCTGGAATAACCATGGCCAAAGATCTTGATTTTTAAAACGACAAGCAAAAAAGCCCAGGTACTTTAGTCAATATCTTGGTTCTGTTTGCCAGCTGCACAAAACTTGTTGGTTTTACAAATCGAAAACGATCCAAAAAGTCAACCCATCTGTCAAACTCCCCTCGTTCTCTCTAAATACCTATAACACTTATTTTGACGACTTTACCGAATAAAAGTAATCCATCGGTGACACCTTTCCCGATAGAAAGGGTATATTTCCATTAGAAAACAGATTCGGGCCAGTCGCCTGGGCCGTTTACATTTCAGTCTTTCATGAGGAGAACTCCCTCCAATGCTTCGTTTTACCTTCCTTACAATTGTCGGAACTGTTTTACTCAGCATTTGCAGTGCTGATTATGCTCAAGCCCAAGACACACGTGCCTTTGGACGCATCTGGGGACGTTATCACACTCAAGACTGGGAACGACATTACTACTATCCCTATGTCTATTATCCACAAAACTTTAAAAGTCTAGAGTACTACCGTAGCGGTCCCGACATGATGAACCGCTATCCTAAAGAGATGCGCATTCCGCTCTACAATCAACGGTGGCACAATTACTATCCACAAAACCGCCGTTACCACTCGGGCCATCACTTCCTACTCGACGTCTTTTAAGAATCGGTATCAATTTGAACGCTAGCTAGAAGTGGGCGATCCACCTCTTTCCCAAAAAACGGCGTTTCCCAACCTGTAAACTAGATAACGTGCAAGGCCTGCCCCCTTGCACGTTTTTTTGTTGAGCATTATACAAAAGGGAACCCCATCCGATCGCTTTAAAAAAACTAATAAAAAATAAAGACACGTCTCCTGGCTCCACACCCTTTTCAGCAACACCAGCCCCACTTTTATCTACCAAATGGCAGCCTCTGCGCTGGTTCTGGGCTAAATAGCAGACAAAAGTTCTACAATACCGGAAAGACCCTCCTTCTAGAGGGCCAAATTATCCCTTACAAAGGAAAGAGCTGCTCTTTTTCCTCCCGTTATACTGAAAACAGGCGTAGAGATCCGCCTTAACGCCTGATTTTTATGCTTTTTTCCATGACACGCAAGTTTTTTCGAAACAGAAAAGCAATGCATACGCCCCCAGAACCTGTTACACACTATAGAGTTACAGAAAAAAAGAGCTCCCCAATCCCCTCTTAAGAGTAGATTTTTTTTAAAATTGGTATTGCCAAGATTCCAAGATTCGCCAAAATAGTCCCGTGTTGGCCATGCCAACGCTGCCCTTCGTGGAATTCCTGCCCCACCTGCGGAGGGCGTTTTTTATGCGCCTACCCTCCTCTTAGACTCTTACTCTTGGAATCCTAGAATAACCTCTTCCTTAGAATTCGAGGCAGTAAAAGAAGGGGGGAACTCCCTCTAAAAGCTGGTTGCCTAAGGGTTTCGGCGTTTAGCCTCTCAACAAAACCGTCCTCTTTAGTAAACGACGACAATCCTTATGATCTTCCACCAGATTCGGGCGCTTACTCGGATAGAGAGGCTTCAAATTTCAGAAAATAGTCGCCGTGCAGATTCTACCATAACCAAAGATCGTAACGACAAAGCGACAGGTCATGCTTTGGAAATCAAACTTGTAGGCGGATCGAAGTTTTACAGGCGCAACCTTATACGGTCTTCCTATCGTTTTGGAAAAATCTCAGACACAATAACCAATCTGAAACAACACTTCTGCTTTGTTAGCGACCAATCAGTAGAAAAACACAACAAGCAAGTATCACTGTTATCGCTCAGATTGAAATAAAGATACAGATCTTGACATACCCGACTGTGGCATAAGGGAGTTGCATAAGAAGGGGACAGGGCTCCGAACCAAAAGTAGAGACCCTTCCAGGCAAAAACGGCGTGCAATCACTAACGATCAGACGTGAAATTACTAACGGCCACAAGTGAAAATTTGGCACCAATACCCAAAGAGGCCTGCAGCCAACAAAACCCCACAGTCAGCTACAAACCCCAATGGCATTCCTTGCCAAAACAGGCATTCTCTTGGGTGCTGCTCTTTCGAATATCCTCCTTTAGCCTCTTTGGAGTGATCTCTTACCAAAGCCTCTCTCCAGACAGCGACTCCTCTGGTCATGAATTACAATGACCAAAGAAGAAACAGCCAAAGAAGTAATAGCCAAAGAAGGTTGTATTGATCAATCAAAATAAAAATCAGAATTACCGAACCAGAATTGCCGGTGGAACGCCTCTGCCAGCTGCCCTAAAAACCGCCTTGGGAACAACGTTTCTGCTCAAGCGAGACGTCGAATGAAAACGATCTTAACAAACAACCACCAGACAACGGTGCGAGGAATCACTTCTCTACTACCAAGACATTTAAGGCATCTATTGACGCCATTGGAAAAATGCAGGCGGTACCGAAGAACCTATCGTAGAGAGGCGACTGGTCGCCCTCCACCGCAATAGCTGGCCATGGTAACTATCAGCACAATGCTATTCCACTACCGAAAAATCGGTGAGTAAAAAAACCGTCAGGAGTCGGCAGCAAAGCGCCAATCAAAAGAGAAAAAACCGTGGTGCCTCCCAAGCCTTTTCCCTCTTGTGTTGGGACTAATTTACCAAACACCACTGACAACTGTTTGTCACATGCTTTCGAACTTGTCAAAAGTTTTTTACTTTT
Organism: Pirellulaceae bacterium; assembly: GCA_028066335.1. Lineage (GTDB taxonomy): Bacteria > Planctomycetota > Planctomycetia > Pirellulales > Pirellulaceae > JALCBQ01. The sequence goes on along the minus strand of JALCBQ010000035.1, from coordinate 424 downwards.
TTCTTGAGTCGTTTTTTTATAGACTACGATATAATAAGCTCTTACTATATATAGATTTGCGCTGTTTTTCGCATCTACGTCAGCTCCAAAACTGGAAGCTCTACCCCTAAAAACTCTCTTTTTTTTTTAAAGTCTCGATGAGAAACCCTAGAAAGCTGGCAAAAATCGCCTTCCCTTTACGACCATTTAAAACAACATCCAAACAATACCTATGGCAGTACGACGTTCCCTACAAAAACTCTTTTCTACAGTCGAAGCCCCTCTCTTTTTGCTCGACCATACTTCGACGATCATCTATGCCAACGCTACGTTCCTAAAATGGGTCGGACTCACTGAAAAAGAGGTCTTAGGTACTCAAATCATCTATGCTTCGGGGGGGGGGGGGGGGGGGGGGGGGGGGGGGGGGGGGGGGGGGGGGGGGGGG
>JALCBQ010000034.1 GCA_028066335.1 Pirellulaceae bacterium | reverse complement strand
CAAACAAAGAAAACAAACCACCAGAACCACCTCCAACAACAACGCAACTCGATCTATTTTGATCAACGTAGATACTACAGCCCAAACAAATATTATTACCGCTGAATTGATAGACGGGAGATTGGAATGAGGACTAATCTTCTTTTATAGCCTATGTGCTTACTGTAAATTCACTTATCAAGCCATTAAAACTTCTATTTGAGGTAACAGCGTTATGAGGGATCAAAGCATAGTACCAAGGTTTACCATCATTTTCTTGAGCATACTGAGTGGCGCACTGACACCAACGTACAGCTGCTTTCTGTTTAGCCAAAACCATATCGCTCTTCATCTCTGAAGCCATCTTTGGTTCACACAAATATTTTGCATTGGCAGTTTCAACCACAAAATCTGGCTCATATAAAGCACCGTTCTTGTATTCAATTTGGAAGGATCCCGGCGCGGGTTTCATCCAACGGATTACATTTGTATCATCTTCTAAAATCTGAGCGAATCGTAACTCGCCATCTACGGAGTCAAATTTTTGTAGTGGATAGCAACATTTCTTAAACCCGCCAAAAAGGATCTTTTTTACCTCGCTTTTAACTTTAGGGACCGATCTAAAATCACGGGGTGCTGCGCCTTCTTGAATAGTGCAATTAAACGGCTCCAGCATTGTGAATCCACGGCTAACGCTTACTTGATAATCTGTAGGTGTTTCCCAATAATGCTGCATAAGCTGTGCGACGATAAAGTCAGTTATTTTGCTCTGATTGTGAATCAGTACATTCTCGACATCGTTTTTATCAGACAAATAGGATTTGAAACGATCAACAACTTGTCCCGCCAGTTTGTATAGCAAATCAGCATGCTCGTCATAGTCGATGAGATCATGATCAATTAGTCCACGAATGACATAGTTTTCAAGGCTCTGTTCTTTATCATAGCCACCATTCCAAGAGAGCAAGCTGCTTTTACTCGTACGTAGTTGATGAATTAGGATTTCTTGACTGACAGGCTGAAAGTTAAGTCTCTCTATACTATCAAGATCAAAGTCACGGAATCCATAAGTCACATCTCGGGACGGGGTTAACACTATATTGGGGATGTCAATTGTTAGTTCTTTAAGATTTTTGGTAACTTCTTCAACCACTTCTTTAACTATGGCGTTTGCGTTATCCGGTTCAAGCTCCAAGCCTCCTTGGTTGGGCTTGATGATCTCTGATACTTCTTTGATGATCTGCGTTTGAATTTCAGGTGTTGATAATTCACTAGAACTTTTCAGGCGCTCATAGCGTTTGGCTACTTCCATCGTCACCTCCGCTACGCGCTGATGCTGTGGAGTTTTTATAATAGTTTGTATTACTGATTCTGATTGGTGATTATAATCGTTTCCAGATACAGAAGAACCAGCTAAAGCCATTGAAGCTAAAGATGGAACGGCGATAGCTTGAGATTTCTCAAAAGGTACGTCTCCACCATTTCCGATTTCAATTTTCTTTTTGATAATGGAATTCGGATCATTTGCACGATCTACGATATCTTGGAACCTGTCATGGGCAATGATTGTCAAACGATCAACCGCTTCAATTCCAGTCCTGCGACCATATGGCAAGCGTAGACCACGACCAATAGTTTGCTCCGTCAGAATTTCAGATGCCGAAGCACGTAACGGCACAATGGTGTATAGGTTCGTTACATCCCAGCCTTCTTTCAGCTTATTAACGTGAATAACAATTTCGGTTGGTTCGTTTGGGTCTTCAACAGAAATCAGGCGCTGAATATTTTCATCTTCCTCCGCGCCAGATTGTTTGGAGTGAACCTCTGCGACCTTGCCTTTATAACGGCCCTCAAAGAAGGCATCTGATTCTAGTAACTCACGCAGCTGACGGGCGTGCTCTGTATCTTGGGCCACTACTAGCATGAAAGGCTTAACGATTTTCCTGTCATACTGGCGTGCATAAACATCAAGCTCCACCTTTACATGTTCATGGTGATGGATGCCATCTTCGAGCTTTATACGCTCAAGTTGCTCGGGTGTATAATTCTCAGGTTTAAAGTCTTTTCGGGTAGCCACCGCAGGGTCTTTCACATACCCGTCTTCCATTGCCTCTGACAGTGAATACGCATAAATCGTATTTTTGAAAACAACAGATTTTGTCCCTGTTGTTTTCGGAGTAGCAGTTAGCTCAATACCCAATACTGGCTTAAGCTCATTAATCGCGTTTGCGCCTGCCGAAGCGCGGTAACGGTGCGCTTCATCCATCAGCATGACCAAGTCAGGCAAATTGGACAGATACTCGAAATAGCTTTCACCAATAGTTTCCTGTAGACGCTTGATACGTGGTGTTTTAGATTTAGCAGCGCCTTTTTTATTTTCAGTCGCATTAATCTTCGAAATGTTGAAGATATTGATAAACGGTGTATCGCTATCTTCGAATAAACGTCCTTGACCACGGAAGTCGTTTTCATCGAAGCGAACACCTTTACCATTATCGTAATCTTCGCCTGTAATAATGACAGGTGGGTTAGCAATAAACTCCTGAATGCCACGGAAAACGTACTTAGGGCTTTGTGGGCTAAAATCTTCCTTCAGCTTTTCATAGATGGTCAGGTTTGGTGCCAAAACAAAGAAATGTCGACTACGACTGGTCAAGTACAGATAGCTAATAAATGCACCCATCAGGCGCGTCTTGCCAACCCCTGTTGCCAGTGCAAAACAAATAGAAGGAAAATCACGCTCAAAATCCTGAACGGAAGAGTACATACTTTTGATGACTTTGAGGTCATGCTCAAGGTTTGGGTCTTTTGACAGTTCGATGCTTTCAAGCACACGAGCCAGAATATCAAGAGATTCATCTTGCGGTCGACGCAGTGAGAGGCGAGCAGATATATTTCTTACAATATGGTTCATGATTATGTCTCCTCACTTAATTGTCTGAAGAGATCAGGTTCAATTTGATTACTATCTGCTGGTTCTAGCTTGGCGACATTCAAGCTGTAATCATCTTTGCCCCATTCACATTTTTTCAGCACTGCCTGAGGTATTTTTTTCAAGGTTAAATTATCAAATGCTTCTGTATTGGTGTTAAATGCTTTACAGCAGATCAAAAGTGTTCGGTTAGGGCCAACATCTTCACTAATTGCCCGTAATTGAGTATGCGTGAGAGAGTTGGTTGTAACATAGATGAAGTCGGTTTCAGTGGAATGACCATGCATCCAGTAGTGCCTCTCATCTGGCGCGTAGGTGAAGCCCATATGCTTGCACATTGCTTCGGTCAACATTCCAGCATTGTAATCCTTGCTGATGACCCAGTTGCCCCATTTATCTTTTTCCAGCATCGATGGTGCTAATCGATAATAACGGAATCCCCCACCACCTTGCCAGTCAACTACTTTAGTAATGCCAGATGCATCCTTGTGATCAGTAACCCTTGTTAATCTAGGAGCCACATGAGTGTCACAATGCTCTCCCAATTCAACCATTATCCATTTTCGGTGCATTTTGTGAGCGACTGCACCTGCAGTTCCTGATCCAGCAAACGAGTCTAAAACCCAGTCCCCTTCATTAGTGGATAGCTCTAGTATACGCTTGATCAAACCTTCAGGCTTTTTGCCTTTTGGAAAACTGACTTGACCTTCTTTATGTAAGTTATTGGATAATAGATCATCCCAAAGTGTAGTTAATGGCTCAGCCGCAACCATTTTGCCATCAATATTTTGAAGTCTGTCATAATAGAATAAAAGTCTTTTTCCGTTAATGAGATAAAAATCAGAAAATCCATCTCTCTCTAGATAATAGATATTTTCTGGATCATTCTTTGATTCATCAATTTTTTCCCTAGCTGCAGCGCTCACCGCATCGTAGTTAGGATATGCAATCTGCACTACAGATTTGGCATTCTTGAGAACAAATTCGTTAAGTTTAGCTTCATAATCTTTAATCTCTCTTTTTGCAGACCGGACAGGAACGCCATGATGATCTGCGAACGCCTGATTTAATGTAATTATTACCCATTGTGAGAAATCTTTATCTCTATTAACAATAAAGTTATCGTATCTAGTATTGCGGTCGCCTCTGGGGGTAAACACTTTGTTGGGCGACCAGCTATTTTTGTCTTTACAATACGTTAGTATAAAATTTGTTGTGTTAACACATCCGGGATTAATTGCTTTGTGTCCAGTGGCACTTCCCTGTTTAAAAGTAGCAATAAAACAGCGATTATTTCTTCCGAATATCTCATCACATATTGCCATTAAATAAGCTAATTCATTATCATCAATGTGTATGAATATTGTGCCTTTTTTGTGCAGCAAAGTACGCAGAAGCTCCAATCTTTGCTTCATAAGCGAAAGCCAAATCGAGTGCTCCAATCCATCCTCATAATGTTCAAATGCTTGCCCTGTATTGAATGGCGGGTCGATATAGATGCATTTAACCTGCCCAGCGTACTCAGCTTCCAGTGCTTTCAGCGCCAGGAGGTTATCACCATGAATCAGTTTGTTATCAAATATATCTTTATCCGTGATTTGCTTTTTGGCGTGATAAGATTTCTCAGGGTCTTCCAGTAGAATGCGAGGTTCAAGGCGAGGGCGTTTGTCTTTCCCAATCCATGTTAATTCTAGTTTTTGTTTGTTACGGCTCATATGATTGTCCTCAAATTAAGTTCCAGCGGATGGTAAAGACTTCATCGGCTGTGTGTGACAGCTTAAGCTTGGCTTCGATCTCTTCAAGCAATTCGTCTGACTTCTCATCTACTTGTTTACGCGTTTCAAAAAACTCCATCATCTTTTTGTCACGCTTTTTTTCCTGCTTTTTGATTTGTCGCTGAGCAGTCGTTTTCTCTTCCAACGTTTTTAAGGCGCGAGCAACCTTTTTTGCTTCTTTGATTTCTTTTTCAAGGCGTTTTAGCTCCTGATTAATAGCTTCCTTGGAGTCTTCAGCCCAACGGTCAAGCTTTTCTTGCTCTTCATTGAAGTATTCTTCGTTAAGGCGCTGCGCCTCTTTGAGGTGAAGGGTTGTCGCCGATTGCTCGGCATTTTTAATTTTATCTACAATTGCGCCGTCAACACTCACTGGCTTGCCTTGGGCCGCAGGAATCAGCATTAAGCGTTCACACTGTTGTTGATCAAGGACTGAACCATCATCACCAATCGCACTGAAAACCAACTTTTCAACGGTATCGATAGAGTCAATTTTCAGCTTAGATAGCCTGAGCCAACCTGACTTGCCTCGTTTGCTTCGCAAGTCAGCTAGATGCATTCCATAGCCGTCATAATCGAAGGTGATTTCTGTTGGTGAGAGGCAACTTTGCTTAGCAGTATTAATCAGATTTGTAACGAGTGGGTTTTCGATCTTCAAAAAATGACCATCTTTTTCTTCTGCCAACTTCCAGTCATAATAAAAGTGCTGATTTTCGTGTATAAAACCATGATCGTAGTGATTGGCCTGTGGCAACATGCCTCGGCAGAAGGCTTTTATTTTCCGTCCGTGTTCATCCATTACCCATTGGATTCTTTCTTTACGTGACTTTAGTCGGGAAATGACTTCTTCATCAAAATGCTCGAGAAGTTTTTCTCGTGTATTCTGCTCTTTTTCTTTGATTAGGTCGTCTAGCTCTGTTTGAAGTGTATTGAATTCGGCTTCAATCTCATCAGTGTGACGACATTTCTGCAAAATGTCGTTAATCCGTTTTTCAATGGAAATCTCAGACTCAATCGCCCCCAAAATTTCATCACTAGCACCAAACACACCTTCAAATAGTTTAAATTTTCGGTCTAAAAGTTCAAAGACCAGTTGATCTGCCTTGTTGCCCTTATTAACAAAATTAACGACCACCACATCACACTTCTGGCCATAACGATGTACACGACCAATACGTTGTTCAACGCGTTGAGGATTCCATGGCAAGTCATAGTTGATCAGCAGGGAGCAGAATTGCATATTCACACCTTCCGCACCAGATTCTGTGGAAATCAGGATAGTAGCTTTGTTTTTGAACTGTTCAACAATAGCTGCTTTCATATCGGCGGTTTTTGAACCAGATATTTTGTCACTTCCAGCATGGCTTTCCAACCATTCTTTGTATATTCGTTTAGAATTTGGATCACTATTTGAACCATTCAACAGTGCCAACTGTCTTTCATAACCGTTGATCTCAAGCAATTCCTCTAAGTATTTTTGTGTGCGGCAAGATTCAGTAAAGATAACAGCTTTACGCTGACCACCTAGCTCTTCAACCTTTGAGAAAGCTTTATCCAAAACAGTCAGTAACGCTTCACCTTTAGCATTTTGCTGAATTTTTTGAGCAAGTGTTTTATATGATTTTAATTCTTCAATCTCTGCATGTAATTTTGCTTGATTAATTGCCCTTTTTTCATCTTCAAAGTCTATCTCATCAGCAACTTCACCAACCGTTTCGTAATCACCTAAACTTTCTAAATCTGCTGGCGCACTTTTTTTAAGACGAACTATCATCTTGTCTAATGTTCCACTTACTGCAAAAGATGATGATGCTAAAATTTTTCGAATAACAAGAGTTACAAGGTGTCTTGCGCCAGGCTTGATGGATGCAATATCATCTCGTTGCAAGTAAGAAGAAATTTGATTATATAGCTCCATCTCTTCAGCGGAAGGACGAAAATCTTCAACTATTGAATGCCGACGTGTAAAATTAATTCCACCTTCTTGCTGAACTTGACGACGAAGTGTTCTATTACAAACTTTTGAAAGGCGATGGCGTAAAATATCTAAATTATTGGCGGTTGTCTTGGCTCCGACATATTGAACTTTGAAAGATTCAACACTGCCAAAAAAATGAGGATCAATAATAGATACCAACCCATAAAGTTCAAGAAGTGAATTTTGTAGCGGAGTAGCAGATAGCAGAATTTTTTTGCATCCCTCTAAAGATTCTTGTAAGCGTTTGGCTATTTTGGCACCATCTTTTTTCGAAATGTTACGAAGTTTGTGTGCCTCATCAAAAACAACAAGGTCCCAACTGACACTTTTCAGATCAACATTTTTACGAGACGCAAATTCATAGGAGCAAATGAGAACACGATCTTCCTTCCGATCAAAAGGATTGAGCATACCTCTCTTTCTGTCTGCATTGTATGATGATGACTCTAAAATATATGATGAAATATTAAATTTCTCGAGTAGCTCTTGCGACCATTGGTTTCTTAGCATTGCTGGTACAATAAGGATAATTTTGCGATGTCGTTCTGCCCATTTTTGAGCAATAATTAAACTGGCTTCAATAGTTTTACCAAGGCCCACTTCGTCTGCTAGCAAAACACCTTGAGATAGGGGCGATCTTAAAGCGAACAACGCAGCTTCAACTTGATGTGGGTTCATATCAACCTTCGAAGAAGCAAGGGATTTTGAAAGATTTTCTTCTGCAGAGCCATCAATGGTTAAGGTATGCGCCAAATAGGCCGCCTGATGTTCGGTGTATGATTCTGTTTTTGCGATATCTCGCTTTTGTGCTTGCTTCATTTTTTTACCTGTGCTTTAAGCTTTTGTCCACTGAGCTATTTTATCATTGTTAAGCCATTTAGCTCCCCCTTTACTTCAGAAACAGATACTTGGAGCTTTTCTCTATCTTACCTGGGATATCCCACACTAAAAACCAACTTTAATAACCATTTTAAAGGGGGGGAAAACATAACAAAAGCCTTGGAGAACCATAAAGTTAAAATATTTTATCACGTTTTTTTAGAGTTTAGAAAGTTGGGTTTTAATAAGAGAGCGATGAGTTCAGAAAAGAGCATCCAAATTGGGAATTGACTGGACAAGATGTTGATCATCGCTGCACACAAATGACCGCAATTAATTTAGGGTTATATGGCCTAAGAGGCTGGGCTGTCTGGCAGAATACACTCACACTGGAAGTCTTTCGTGTTTACAAAATCGGATTTAATCTTCATGGCGGTGTGATTAAAGAAGTTCCTGTTGCTGAATCACCTTTTAACTATGCAGCACAAAAAAAGCAGCCAAACATAGAAACCAAACCACCAGAACCACCGCCACCAACAACCCAACTCGATCTGTTCTAATTCACAGCTTGCCCTCATTCATTTTTTTAAACACAATAAATATCTTTTTGAAATTTCTTCAGGATGTCCCTTTTTTCTGTCCTTTGGTTAAGTAGCATTCTGTTGATCTAACCATTTTAAAATTGCTTGGTTTGTTTCTTCTGGCTTTTCTTGCTGAATCCAATGACCACAATTTAGGCTGACTACTTCTACATTTGGTACAAACTTTGATAATCTTTCCGACTTTGGAATTAAATCATGCTCACCATAAATCATCAGTGCAGGATGCTGGATGATTGAGTTTACATCTGCTAGTAGATGCCAGTTGCGATCAAGGTTTCTGTACCAATTGATACTGCTAGTGAAGCCAGTTTTTTCAAAGGCAGAAATAAAAACAGCCAGTTCGCTGTCGCTCATAATTGGTTCACCAAGCGGCGTTTCAGCCCTAGCGAGGTTAATCATTGCCATACCTAGTTCAGGAGGAACAGCAGGCAGATTTTTACGGAATAGATTACGCAAGAACTGAGCGGCGTTTTCATCTAATACCGCATCGGCGATTCCTGGCTGTCGATTAAAGTGGACAAAGTAGTAGTCACTACCAAGCATTTCTTCCAAAAACTCGATCCAAGGTTTTTCTCCGCGTTCTTGGTAAGGCAAGGCAAGATTGATGATTTTATTCACCCGATCTGGATGCAATAGGGCCAATCCCCAAACAACATTTGCCCCCCAATCATGCCCGATAAAGGTAGCGTCTTTGTAGCCATAATGATCAAGAAGTGCAATCAGATCACCTGACAACTGCCCAATGTCATAGGCGGTTACTTCTGCCGGGCAAGAGGAATTGCCATAGCCTCGCTGATTAGGGACGATCACATGGTAACCTGCCGCGGCAAGAGCAGGAATTTGGTAACGCCAAGTAAAGGCATGTTCAGGCCAGCCATGGCAGAGAACAATCGGATTTCCCTTATTCTCTTGACCTGCTTCAAAAACTTCAAGCTTTACGCCATTGACTGAAATAAACGTGGGCTTGGGAAAATTGGCTAGATTAAACATAGTTACTCCCTATTTGTTTGATTGACATGTAAAGCTATTATATTACAACCTAATAGCGACAAATATTGACACCTTTAAGTAATAAGTTTGGTAATTTGATAAAATGAATATTCGCCTTCGACATGACAAAATCGTGCGCAGCCTTCGCCGCAACGAGACTTCGACAATCGCTAGCTTAGCGGAGGAGGTTGGTGTATCTAGGCGTACGGTGCTGCGTGATATTAACGCATTGCGCGATGAGGGATTTATAATCCATTCTGAACCTGGTCGAGGAGGCGGACTACGACTTGATCCGCAATCGGTTCAAACTACAGCGAGGCTCTCGGTCGCGGAGGTGTTTGCACTTCTGGTTAGTGTTGCCTCGATGCGTGCGGCTGGGAATTTACCCTTTTCAAAACTTGCCGATGCTGGGCTTGCCAAGATTGAGAAAGCTTTGCCGCCAGACAAAGTGCGCGACTTGCGCAGGTTTTTAGATTGCTTGTATGTGGGAGAGCTGTCACCTCAAGTAGACATCTCCGACATGGGAATAATAGATTCCTCACTGCTGCCCACATTTGAGACCGCTTTTCTAAAGCGGCTGCATTTGAGCTTTCAGTACCGTGACGCAAAAGGAGTTATAACTAACCGGACGATTGAGCCGCAGGCGATGCTGATCTTGCCGCCGCTCTGGTATTTGGTGGCTTGGGACTCGACTCGCAAAGATTTCCGTCATTTCCGCATGGATAGAATCAGTAAACCAAAATGCCTCCAAGATACAACATTCCGCAGACGGCATGTCCCGTTCGAAGATCATGTCCGCTCAGTTCGCAATCTATCTCGCTGATTTCCCACGTGCTTTACTGCTATTAACCTAAGAATGATAATATTACTTATGGAAAAATACTTTGGCTATTTAGTGATAATACCATTAAAATACGGGTTTAAATACATAATAGGTTTGGTAGCTTTTAAGATAGAAACCGAGATTAATTCCATCATCTATAAACTTTACAAACTCACTACTGACGAAATTACTCTTGTTGAGTCTTTAGGAGTTGGAGGCACAGGCTAATGACAGAAATTGTTTCAGGCAATGAATTGCTTAACCAAAACCAGATTCATCGTGCAGTAGAAGTTATGCGTTCATGGCTTGGCGCTCCGAGTAATCCTGATGGACGAACTCCATATGCCATCGAGAAGCAATTAGATGATGATCGTATTCAACTAATTGACACGGAACTTGGTCCCCTTGTTCGTGAATATCTTACTGGTAAAAAATCTCTCACAGAATTCAAAAGCCAAGTTGATGGAATTAATAAACGTAATGAATATTGGGGCTTCAAGGGTATCAAAGGTCAGATGTTTTTCAACATGGTTGTTAGAGCTGCTGATGATGACTTGGATGAATGCGATAGCGAACTCAAAGCTGCCATTTGTGTGCCAGATAGCGAAGACATAGCCAAAAGTCGCATCAAAACTTTTACCAGCTATGTTCGCCGCTTGGGAGAGCAGTTGGTTGAGGCTGGGGAAACAAAACATAAATGCCCCAGAATAAGCAGCATCCCTTTCTTTCTATCTTATTTTTGGCAAATCCAAGATCGTACGACATGGCCTGTTTATTACACTAGCAGTATTAACACGATGTCTGACCTAAATTTATGGCAGTCTACAGATGACCTTGCTAACGATTACATCCGTTTCAAACACATTCATGAATTGCTGGGTCGTGAGTTTACCTCAGCTAGTGGGAAGGAATTTGATCTTTACAAAGTAGAGCATGTTTTTTGGTTTAAAGGTGGCAATCCATCCGGTGGAGCGAAACCAATCAAACCACCAACGATAAACAATGGGACTGATTGCAAAGAAAATGGTTCAAGAGCGGTTGAATCTTTTAGCGAACTTCCTGATTCATACATACCACCGGTGATCTCAATTCTCCCACGAATGGCTTTACACGAAGATAGTTTGATTGAAGCTGCTAAAAAATCAGGGATTAGTCTTGAACGCGCATTTGAAAAAAACGTTCATGCTGCATTTACGATTCTTGGTTACAAAACGACTTTGCTTGGACAAGGCCAAGGCCGTACCCAAGATGGTTTAGCAATCGATTATGATAACTACTACGCGGTTCTTTGGGATAGTAAAGTACGAAAAGATGGATATAGCATGGGTACGGATGACCGTACAATTCGTGAGTATATAACGACTCAGAGTCGTGGCCTAAAAAAGCGAGGTGCTTTACGCAACATTTACTATGCGGTAGTCTCCAGTTCATTCAAAGATGATTTTGACGATACTATTCGCGGAATTAAGATGGAAACAGATGTGAGTGAGGTATGTTTGATTGAGGCAGAGGCTTTAGTTGCAATGATCGATTTAAAGCTGCGTGATCCACAACAAGTAACGCTTGGACCAGATGGTGTTCAGAGAATATTCAGCAATAGTGGTTCTATTAATGCTAATGATGTACGGAACGTTCTAGGCTAGCGGTGATTAAAAATAAGAATCATTGAGTATCGCAAAGTACTGGTTAAAGACAATTGTTTTCAGTTTTTTAATTCAAACCTATTTTGAACTATATGTGGCACTTGGTCTTATTTGGAGTTTCTGCTTTGCTCAGAAAATGCAATAAGAATATTTTTGTCAGCAGATGACATTTGTTGCCAGGCGGTGATGACTTTGGCTAATCCGAGCTCAATTTCAACGCTTGGACAACTATGTGGACAACAAGCACCCGATTGATTTTCTAAACTCTTTTCATTTACAGTGTTAGAAATTGCTCTATTCGGAATCATAATCCACGTGTCGGGGGTTCGAGTCCCTCTGCCGCTACTTACGAAATAACCTACAAAACAAGGGTTTGCGCTATTTAGTGTAAACCCTTGTTTTCTGCGCCATCGGATTGTCTTTGGTGAATGTCATTCGCATCGAACCTTGAAAGGTAACAATCATGCATTTGCGAGCAATTTACCTTTAGGGGGTTAGCTAATATTAGACTGATTCAGTAAGTTATCTGCCCCGTGAACTTGCTTTCTGTCTTTCTGCTTCATTAACATCGTTTCTTCGGTAAATAACATCAATTTGATTGACAACCTGTTAAGCAATAGGTAGAAAGGGGGGAGATGATTCATTCCAATTTAGCAGAGATTACTCCAACTCACGCTTACTCGTTAAAGGTCACAGGATGGGAGATTTACAGAAAAAGTAGAGCCTGTGAATCTCCAAAAAATTTCGACAAATAAATCGCCTTCTATTAAAATTCTTAACGAATGGAAATGACCATGAAACTGAAAAAACTTACGCTCCTCGCTGCAACGACGCTATGTCTCTCTTTTCTTGTTGTTCCAGCCTTGATGTTAAACGCTCAGGGCGGCGTTTCTTCCATGTCAATGGGGATGTCACGAGCTGGAATGATTCCAATGTTTAATGAAATTCGAATTGAAGAGTTTATCAACTACCATCGCCACGTTATTCCACTTCCAGAGAAAAGCCAACGTTTACGTCTGAGTCTTGTTTCAGCCAAAGTCGATGATGGAAACATTGCCTTGCAAGTGGGGCTAGCAACCCCAGTGAAATCCGATTCGAAAAATTCACCTCGCTTGAATCTGGTACTGGTCATTGACCACAGTGGCTCAATGTCGGGTGATCGAATTGAAAATGTCAAAAGGCGATCTTGTCAATGGTCGAAAAATTTCGCGAACAAGATCAGATTTCGATTGTTGGATTTTCAAGCGAGGCACAAGTTGTCTTACCAGCACATAAAAAGAATTCAATTGAAGAAATCACCAAAGCAGTAAATCAGATTGTTGCTAACGGATCGACTAACTTAAACGCCGGGCTGATGTTGGGATATCAGCAAGCAATGGAGCAATTTGATATTGAATGTACAAACCGAGTCATTCTACTTACTGATGGCTTAGCAAATACTGGTACGACCGATCCAGATCAAATTGCAAAAGAATCAAAAAAATACAATAAAGAGGGAGTCAGCCTTTCCACGATTGGATTAGGATATGATCTGAACCAAGAACTCCTGCGACAATTGGCCGATACTGGTCGTGGACTAATCCACTTCATCGATGACTCCAAAGACATTACGAAAGTTTTTATTCGCGAGGTCGATAGCTTATTGTCTCCAGCCGCGAACAAGGTTAAATTGACTCTTGACTTTGGTGACTGCAAGAAAGTTCCGAAAATTTACGGCTATGATTCGAAAATATCGAAAAAGGGAAATCGATTGACATTCAAAATTGACGACCTGAACCATAATGCAACTCAAGTCATTATGTCGAAAATCAAGCCGTCACACGAAATTTCAAACATTGTAGCAACGTTGGAATATCGTGACGCGATAACAAAGCAGCGTACCAAAACAGTTCAAAAGCTTGATATTACAACGAAAAAAGTGAAAGAATCCCCTCAGCAAACACATGATCTACTTAAGAACTATACGATTGCGCAATTATCACAATCGATCCAAAAGAGCATCGAGAAAACTGAGAATAAAAAACCAGCTTCTGGAGTGGCGACCTTAAAAAAATCTATTAAGAAAACTCGCAAGTCGTTCAAAGAAAAACAAGACCAAGACGTCGACCGCGTAGTGAAAATTGCAACTGAGCTCCAGGAAAAAATTGAAAGCAGTATCCTCCATGAAAAAAGAGAGAAGGCTTTCCCTGGTCTTAGAAAAGACCAAAGGTGCTACTTCTCTCAATGATAGCGAGATTCTCAAATTGTCAATGGCGAAGGGGGTAAAATGACAATGTGTCAAAATATTCCTTTTCCAAACTCGCTTTAATTTTTCTGTTGAAACAGTTTCGTGTAGCCAGTAAGCTTAGGAGATCTATTTAAGGCTATCCATAAAGGGGGATCGATGCGCACAACTCTTCACAAATACTCTGCTTGTATAAAATCCTTTTTTGGACTCCTAATTCTCATTGTTTGCTTTGTAGGCATAGACATTCTCAAAAATCCAAGTTTGTCTGCTCAAAGATCTATAAAAGAGGAGGTGAAAAAGGGGGAAGATGATCTGATCTTCGATGGGATGAAAATCGCCAAAGAACGAATCGCCGAGGCAAGGAAAAACTCGTCGAATCGTCTTGACCTTTCAAATCTTGGGTTAACGGAACTACCGGAAGAACTTTTTGAGTTAAAGAAATTAGATTGGCTGAACCTTTCTGGTAACCAGTTAGCTAGTCTACCAGCGGAACTTTTTGACCTTAAAAAACTTGAGTTGCTTCTGCTCACAGACAATAAATTATCTGAGTTTCCCGCAGACCTTGTAAAGCTTCGGCGTCTTAGGTCGATACAGCTAGGGAATAACTTTTTGACCTCTATTCCACCTGAGATTTGCGAGTTCCCACAAGTGGATTTTCTTTTTCTTAATGGAAACCGTCTAAAAGAAGTTCCAAAAGAAATTGGGAAAATGTCAGAGCTAAAAGCCATTCACCTAAACTCAAATAACCTTTCGAGTTTGCCAGAAGAGTGGGACCAATTAAGTCAGATTGATGATCTAAGATTAAGTGGTAATCAGTTCGAAGAATTTCCGCCAGTTATTACTAAGCTAAAAAAACTCCGCACTCTTCACCTTTCACAGAATTATTTATCTGAGGTACCTGAGGAAATCTATTACCTAGAAGATCTGCACTGGATTGAGTTAAGCAACAATTACATTGATAATTTCCCGGAATCCCTTTGCGGGCTAGAGAATTTATCAACTCTAAAAATAGATGACAATCAGATCTCCCAGATACCGTCAAAAATATCAGAGATGAGAAGACTTGAGATATTATCATTAAGTGGTAATCGATTAGAAACTTTGCCAAAAGAAATATCGCTTCTAAAATATCTCAATACTCTTTCTTTGAAGAAAAACTACTTTGAACAACTCCCGCCTCCGACCCTAAAAATGCCATCGCTGGAATACTTAGACTTAGGTGGTAATAGAATATCTGTTTTTCCACGGGATCTAGGAAAACCTTCATTAACCCGGCTGTATCTTAATGACAATAGGATAACCGAAGTTCCTGAAAATCTTGAAACTGTAGCGACTGAAGTTTCGCTTAAAAATAACCGGCTCAAAAAATTTCCAGAAGCATTTCTTAAGTCACCCATGCAAGCAGTAGGACATCTTGACCTTTCAGGAAATCATATTCAAGAAATCCCCCGTGCTATTGATCGCCTTGAGTATTTAGAAGAACTAAACCTTGCCGCGAACAACTTACATTCTCTCCCCGAGAGTTTTGGAAACTTAAAATCCTTAAAAATTCTAAACTTGGGTGAAAATCAGTTTCGCCGGATTCCAAAGGAGGTCTTTTTTTTACACAATTTAGCGGTATTACAGATAGACAATAATCCTATTTCGAATATTGATCACAAAATTTTTTCACATGAGAGCCTCGAACATTTTGAGATTTCCTCGGCCTGGCTTCACATGAAATGGAAAGAAGCCTTAGGGATAGACCCTCTTCCACAAAGCTTCAAAAAGATATCTATTAACTTTATGGATTACCCCGAGACATCATTCAATACTCTAGAGAAGGCAACCCTCCCGATGTTGCGAAAATATTACTCTAAGCCGAAAAACGACTTTAAGTAAAGAATGATTTAGAACAAGGATTCAAAAAGGGTTTTTACTCCGGGATAGTAATATTTAGGTTGTGTACACTTTTGGTTTTTACCTAAATCTTGGGCTAGTAAGCAGCACCGATATCGAAGGTAGGCTAGGATGTCGCTAAATACCGTTGCAGACTCTTTTGAGATGTTTGTATAGATACGAAAAACATCGTTCAGCTTCACCGTTCATACCTGTTGATACAAAAACATCATTAGCGCATACGTACCTAGAATTTACACTTTTAGCGCAGTTAGCCATTCATCGAATTTCGCTGAATGCCTTTTTATACCATCTTGCGCAAGGAAGCTCTTGATTATCCTCTCCGATTATTCCAGGAGTAAAGGCCTCCATCATTTGACCGAACTTCAGAGAGGCATTTATTCCGTCGGCCTTAAATGGCACCTTTGATTTAAGTCTATCCCAATTTGTAGCTTCGGTAGGATTATCTGGGATTCGAGAAGTCTCTGTATCCAAATTCGCCAGCCATTTTTTTGATGCGAGCTTTGGCGATCGCTTGCAGTTTTGATAGCGAGTAGCTCTCCTTTGGTTTTAAAACAAAGGTCGATCCAGACTCTTCTTGATAATCTGGAATACATACGGTAACCGTAGCAATGCCCTCTACTGAAAGCTGATCTTTTTGCACAACGAGGGCTGTGTCTTCGCAGACGCCAACTCCAATTAAGTGTTGATTGGTTTTTAGTAAATCTGTCAAACGCCCTATACGTTTACGTTTTATAAAATGTTGGTCAATGATAAAGTGAGGCAATAACCCCAACCCGTCCGTCGTACCATGCGATGCCATTGCCCCGCGAAACATAAATTCGGAGGGGATCGAACAACCAGCCGAACTGCCGCCAACTACGCCATCACGTTCAAGCAGTTTTTTAACCTCAGCCTCGGTTAATGTACCAACGTAACGATCTGCAATATTACCCGGTGTGCCTGGCATAAACCAAACCGCAGTCGCTGTTTTCAGAGGTTTAACAAAATCGGCACTGTTCGCCTCCTCTTTATTTGAAGCATTGAGTACGGTAACCGTTTTAAAGCCATGTTTTTTCCATCTTTCAACAATACCAGACTGCTGCGAATCTGATAACTTTCTTTGTGTAGGAGAAGGAATTACTACGAGCGAGTCTGACTTACCATACTCGACAAATTGATTGTATAAATCGGTTGATAATCTACCGCCACCACAAAGAAATAAGGTTCCTTTAAACTCAGCAGGTGGTTCTTGCGCACTGACCGGTGAATTGGTAAGAGAGATGCTCACCATCGACAACATCAGTAATGAGAAGACTAAAGTTCGTTGCATTTGCTTTTACCTTTCTGTTTGTCTCGAACGGATGGCGGCCTTGTATTATTAAAATAGAGGATGAAAACGTCCACTTTCCGTAAGCAGAGTAGCCGCTAATACCCAAAGTATAATTAGACAAAAGCAGGTAGGTTTCCACAAGTTAATTTTCTAGAGAAATTGTCAGAAACAGAAAATAGCTGGTCAGGTGAATGATTGTGAAATATCTCTTTGTAGAGAACGGTGGTCAACGAAGCCTGTGCAGATGTTATGGAGTTGTACAGGTAGAGTAGTCGTTGATACGATTTTTAAACCAGATGAATTTTGTAGTTTTTAACTTGCGAGGCAAATTGTCCGTGCATTTTTGTTCTAGTTTGTTATATTCGCCTAAAGGTCGTTTAGGAATACTTCTGTACATTGAACAATACTCTTGGAGCATTTGGATGAGACTTTCAGTAATTTTAATTTTCTCCCTTTTCTTGGCATTTCCCTTGAATGACGATTCAACCATCTCTATGGCAAAGGGTGATGAGGGGA
Organism: Pirellulaceae bacterium; assembly: GCA_028066335.1. GTDB lineage: Bacteria > Planctomycetota > Planctomycetia > Pirellulales > Pirellulaceae > JALCBQ01. Next base: position 7,100 of record JALCBQ010000034.1, on the reverse strand, counting down.
TTGTCCCCGTTTTGGTAAAAACAGAAGTTGGTGAAATTGTTGTCAACATCGATACCCAAAATGCTCCAAAAACATCTGAGAACTTTTTAAAATATGTCGATGGTGGACACTACAACGGTGGAAGTTTTCACCGGACAGTTCATATGAAAAATCAACCTGACAACGAAATTAAAATCGAGGTGATTCAAGGTGCTACCGCACGCAATAAAGGCAAGGGCTTTGGAGAGTTAAAGCTAGAACGGACTTCGGTAACAGGGCTCAAACATCTTAATGGCACAATTTCAATGGCCCGTTCGGGGCCTGATACAGCGAAATCTGGGTTCTTTTTCTGCATTAACAACCAACCTGAATTGGATTTTGGTGGGAAAAGAAATCCTGATGGTCAAGGTTTTGCTGCTTTTGGGCAAGTCACAAAAGGAATGGACATTGTCAAAAAAATTCAAATGTCAAAAGCAAAGGGGCAAAACCTTACCCCTTCAATAAAAATCCTCTCCGTTGAACGTATTAAAAAGTAAATTGACTTGAAAATTATTCCAATAGTTATCAATAGAACCGGTAACAGAGGTTGCCTCCTTTCGATGCTGCTTTTTTCCTACTCTTCTTTAGGGCTGGTTGAATTCCTCGTGGCGAGTTTTCCAATCTAGTTACGTACGAAGTGACGAGATAAGCCGAATCAGTGGGTAGCGATCTTCTTTGAATATTGGTACAACAGAGATAAAAGTCGGCCATTTTTAACACACTCTTTTTTTGTTGCATACTGGCAAAATCAGAGTAGTTATTTTCAAAAGGGCCATGCTAGGTTCTTCTCGGTTCAAATTTCAGCAGAATAAACAATGCCATGGGATGCCAACAAACGAAGAAATGGAAAATGGGACTCGTCGGCGGGGGCGAGGGCTCCTTCATTGGTAGAGTCCATTACCTCGCTGCGACTTTAGATGGACGGGCAGATTTAGTGGCAGGAGCTCTTTCTTCTGACCCAGTTCGGGCTAAAAAATCGGCCGATCGTTATTTTCTTACCAGTGAACAAGCTTATGACAGTTGGCAAGAGATGTTCAAGGAAGAGGCCAGAAAACCGGATGACGAAAAGATCGATTTCGTTTCAGTTGCTACCCCTAACCACACCCATTTCGATATCGCAAAAGAAGCTCTTGAGGCAGGGTTTCACGTCGTTTGCGACAAGCCGATGACCTTCGACTTTGCACAAGCCGACGAGCTTGCTGGTCTTGTTCTTAAAAAAGATCGGCTCTTTGCCCTTCTCTATACCTACACAGGTTATCCTTTGGTGAGACAAGCAAGAGAGATGGTCCTAGCAGGTGAACTTGGCGAGATTAACGCAATTCGAACCCAATACATTCAAGGCTGGCTCCGTACAAATTTGGAAAAGGAGGGACACAAGCAGGCCTCTTGGCGAACTGATCCGACTAAAAGTGGTGCAGCTGGTTGTTTTGGCGATATAGCAACACATGCTTTTCAGCTAGGGCGCTACGTGACAGGTCTGGCTCCGGTGGAGATTAGTTGTCAACTACGATCGTTTGTCGAAGGAAGAAAATTAGACGATTATGGGGCAGCTTTTTTAAAGTATGAAAATGGTGCCCTAGGAACGGTAACTGCTTCTCAGATTAGTCATGGCCGTGAAAATGACCTTCTGCTGGAAGTCGATGGAACGTTAGGGTCACTTTTGTGGCGACAAGAAAATCCTAATGAATTGATCATTCGTAAAAATGGTCAACCTCACCAAATTTATACACGAGACCCCAATGGTGGATTTTTAGGACATGGTGCGGCAACAAGTTGCCGCCTTCCGGGAGGGCACCCAGAGGGATTTCTGGAAGCCTTTGCCAATATTTATACCGCTTTTTATGACGATCTTCTGCTTTTTGAAAGTGGTAATCAACGAGAAATTCGCCAAACCGTCTATCCAAACGTATTTGACGGGGCCGAAGGGATGCTCTTTATTGAACGGGCAGTCGCAAGTAGTCAAGACAATGGAGCCTGGAAAAAGGTAAATACACCGTTACAGCGTGAACGCCAGACTGAGGCGATGAGTGAAAATAGCAACCCTTATTTTAGTAAAAAACAATAAAAAAACAGCCACCTTGGGAAATGATGTAAGATGCCATTAATGAACTAACGCAAAAAATAAGACGCAGGCAATTCTTATTCTTAAGGGCTTGATGCTAATATTTACTGATAAACAACGCAGGTTTGTCCACGGCGGTATTGTTTTAAAATATGAAGCAACAATTTATTGCTATGAAGATTTGGATCAACTTGTGGTTCACAGTATTTCGGAGCAGTAGTCTGTTCGTAGAAGTCGTAAGGATAGTCACTTATCGAAAATGAATATCCTGTTTCCATGACTATCAGAATACTACAGTCACTGTTATAGATTTCTTTAATGGCTTGACCTTCAATCCCTTTAAAAAATTTTTTTGTGTGGCTCGGGAGTGTTCCCGCTATATCGTCTACTGGGTGGCAACAAAGTGTAACTTCGCTATATCCACCTATCTCAAGGGCAAGATCTGAAATTTTGCATGAGACTAATTCGGGTCTTTTATACCGATCATATAAAAAATCGCCGACTGATGTTCTCGGGTAAATACAGTTGCAACTTGTACTTCTTCATTTGTTCCAACTAAGGAAGGAATAAGAGCAGAGGCGGAGTTTTCATGAAGTCTTTTGACATCTTCCTCCTCTCGCATTTGAACGATGTACTCAACCGTTGCACCAATGAGTTTTTGCATGGATATAGTCGCTAGCAACCATTATTTAAATGTTTAATCGCTATGGTTAGGCAAATAACACCACTTAATTTGGTATTTCTAGTAGGTGGGGCACTTGTAGATGGACCCAAATTTCCCCTAGGAATGATATACTTTTTTGCGAGGCGGCATTGAATATCTCGAAGAGCGTTGGCGGCTTGAATTAAGAGGCCCGTGAACTCCCCATTGTCCGTCAGTAAGTCCAAAACTTGGCCCCCCCCTTCTTGCGTTATTCAAAATATACTCACCTGCATCTGCTCCGTAGAAATAGCCGTAGTAACCTCCCGTTATCCCTCCTATTCCTCCCCCGGCAAATATTCCAACAGAGCCACTGGTGCTCCAAGCAAGCCAAACATATAAGCGCCGGCCCAAGCACCACCTGCTCCTCCTGCTAAACCACCGGTTGCTCTGGCAACCGCTTTTGGCTTGTCTTCAGCATTGTAAATATTAACAGTCTCAATAATAATTCCAATACCAACCAGAATTCTACCGCCACATTTTAAATCCGTCTGGCCAACCTAGCCAAGTTGATTCGAAAGCGATTTAATGTTGAACTTATCAACAAAAGCTTGTTCTGATGTTACGCCAAGTTTTTTGAATACATCAGCTAGCATCTGCCTTGCAATTAAATTTCTGGAAGCGTTTCCCCTTGATACGACTTCTCTCAATGATTGCGAAATTCTCAAATTCTCAATGGCGAGGGGGATATGGAGACAAATGAATCCTGCCTATTGTGAAATAAAAATCGTAAATAGCTTTTCTCTTACTAAAGTACAGTAAGGATATTGGCTCCATACCAATATCCCCATACAAAAGCAATTACGTTTGATAAGAAAAAAATCCCATTTCTGCACCAATATTTCCAAGCGAAGGCAATTATATTTGATAAGAAAAAGACCCCATTTCTTCTTACGATTGCTTCAGAAAATTGCTTCCAATCAGATATTGTAGATTCTGCTTTTTTAGGTTTTTGGAGGCAAGTATCCCAAAAAGTAAAGACAGTCCCGGCTAAAAGAGGGGCTATAATAATAAACCAAAAAATCCCAATCTCCCAGTTAAAAATCAAACGAAAAAAGTCAATACTCAATGCCAATACTATGCTTAATGAATGGGAGCTATCGTTGGCTTTAATACTGAGAAAGGACGCTATTCCGCCTGTCCCTAAAAAAAACCAGTACATGAGGTTATTGGCATAACGATAAATGAAAAACGCACTTTATAATTTATTGGATTCATGATTAGTTTCCCTTCTAAAAGTCAGCTCTTTTTAGGGCAGTTTTTATGCCATGATGGGCGAACCTCATAATATTTCCTCATGTATTCTCCCATTTTTCCCTGTTTCATGGAATTCCCCACTTCAATACTGGGTATATTCCCCCAGAGATCTATATGCATCGGATTTCCAACCCATATATTTTCTCCTGTACCGAGTTCATTTGCCCAGACAGCCTGCCTAACATCATTTAGGTAGTGGGGCGAATTCCAAGGGTTTTTAAGTTTGGAAATACCAATGGCTTTGTCCCAGTCTGCGCTTCCAGCAGCAGGCCCCTCTGTAAACAAAATACCATTTTCATCGTAAGTACATTGATTATAGTGACCACCAACGCTAACACTTCTCATGCTAAATCTAACACGAAGCGAATGCAACTTGCGCTCAAATACACTAGCTCTTTTGGGATCTTCCCATCTACTACTACATGGATTTTTATAATGCCCCCAAACGATCTCATCGGGTCTTACGGATAGGAGACCACCAAACGCTTCTCCAAGTTCGTCATCTCCGCAACTATCAATATATGTAGGAACCCAGTCTAATTCACATGGGCACTTTGGTAGGGCCAAAACCCATGCCAATCCCTTTGATTTCTCCGTATTATACCATTTCATAAATTTATCTTTGAGTGGATCGGAGCTGGACCAGTAGTGCAGATCGTACCAATGCGTTCTGTAGGGATGGTGATTCTGCCTAGATATCTCTTCCCGACAGCAAATAGTCGGACTCTGTCCATGAGGGCAAGCGACACTTACTCACGTGTGGCGTTTGCCAAGCTCTACACACAAGAACCTTCTCACAGTGGGCGATATTGTTATGGTAAGATGCCGATGGAACGTTCGATGATTCGTTGGTCATTGGCCAAAGACAAAATCTTGAACAGGACTCAGCTGACAAACGTGTAAAGCTGGGATACTAACATCAGATCAACTTGCGATTACTACACATAACGTTTGTCTTGGGGCGTTACTTCTGGATAATTGACTTAATAGATTTGACAGGGACGACGGTTATTTTGCCCCGTTTTTGCATATCAATGCCCTCACTAAGATCCCAAACTCGTACAGTCGTGTCGTAGGATCCCGAAACCAGGTACTCTCCATCGGCCTCAAGTGCAACGATAGAACCTTTGTGTCCGTTAAGGACTCCTACTTGGCGTTTTTCTTGTAGATCCCATAACTGGATTGAGTTATCAGTTCCTGCCGTTGCTAGACATCTTTCATTGCATAGAGCCATTGATTGAATTTTTGCACCACCACTTGAGAGCGAAAATAGCTGGTTGCTTGTCGCCATATCCCAACCCCGGAGAGTTTTATCCTCTGCTGCGGAGAAAAGAGTCTTACCATCGGCCGAGAAAACGAGGGCTCGAACCCGACGCTTGTGTCCCTGAATATCAGCCACTTTTTGACCAGTTTGAGTCTTCCAAATTCGTAGGACACCCGTGCGACCTGCCGCGACAATATTCTGTGAGTCGGCCGAAAAAGCAATCGTCCTCGTGTCGTTATCTGCGCACAACAAAGTAGCTGTTTTTTTCCCAGTCCCTGTTTCATAGAGTGAAAGGAATTTCGAAGCACCTGCTGCTGCCAAATATTTACCATCAGGGCTATACTTTAGTACACAAACCGCTTCTTCCTGGGGTATTCGACTAATTTCCTCTCCCTTTTCCATATCCCAGAGAAAAATTTCTCGATCATTTCCAGCCGTTGCCATGCTTTTTCCGTCAGGTGAAAACTGAGCCGCTCGGACCCAATCTTGATGTCCCGTTAGCTTCCAGACAAGCTCACCAGTGTTCCGGTTCCAAACCCGAATAAGGTGATCGTCCCCCGCACTGACAAGGAGATCCCCCGAAGCTTGCACACATAAAGCGGTAACGACAGGTGCTTTTTGGCCCTTTTCTTCGGCAAACTGCTCCAAAACACGGACAGCACGATCTTGACCAAAAAGGTTTTGCCCCTGTAGATTCCCAGCTACAGAAAAAAGAAGAAGAACTAAAAAGCCGAATATTTTTTTTGAGGCCGTTATTTCCAGCATCGCCTACACTACCTTCCAAAAGATCCGAAATAAAAGAGAGTTCCTCTTTTCATCGGAATATTCGGAAAACCTTCTTAGACTAGGTAGGCAAAAAAAGAATGATCTCGCTCTCCTATACCAGTGCAGGGCTGGTTGTTCGTACTGGGAAAAGATTACCGGTCAGGAAAGATGGTCGGCTCGCCGACGACTTTCAGCAGTCCCCAGAGCACAAACGAAGGGGTAATCTCAAGGTTTCTAGAAGTCCCACAACAATAGAAAACCATAATCCAAGTCATTATGTTTTGCCGTTCCCGGAGTACTATCGTACCGATCATCAATAGATAGCTTTAACTTGGTACCCCATTCTGGTGCGACATCAATCTCCCATGCAGCTGTGGTATTCACACGATGGTCTGCAAAATCTTCTAGATTGGGGAAAACTTCGACCCCGAAGGAGAGCTTTTGATTGTCGTATATTTTTCTTTCCCACGAAATGCCAGTAACGAGTTCGGGCTTGACTTCATCGTTTGGTCCACCAATTTCATACGAGGCCCCCAAACCGGCCCTAAAAGTTAATGTGTTTATGTCGTTTTTAAGAAAATCCCAGCCAAAACCGGTATCCACAGCGACCCGCGTATCAAACGCCTTGAACTCATCGTATTCGGTCGTTCCATGGACAAAATAGGTCCATCGGTCACTCAATTTTTTCTCTAACCGCCCTTCCAAATTTATGTGATGAGCAATGGTCTGATTGTTGTTCGATTTATTTGAGTATTTGAACTTAAGCGATCGTTTATAGGCTTCATCTTCGTAGAGAGTATCTATTCCCATACGAATATTGAGAGTGTCACTATTCCCATTCGTACCGTTTAGACCAAATTCAAACGAGTTCTCCCAGTCTTCAAAAGGGAAATACGTGCTGTCCCAAAAACCATCATCGAAAATCTCCTCTTCTGGTAAAAGAAATCCATTTGCATCTTCCCCTGGACCATTACCTACTATGCTCCCTGAATTTTCCTGATCCAGCCATTGTTCCGGACTCTGTGGGGGCATAC
>JALCBQ010000033.1 GCA_028066335.1 Pirellulaceae bacterium | reverse complement strand
TTCCAGAGAGGAAGGGGCCTGAACCTTTTCATAGATAGGCAGGTGCCGATAATATACCTCAAGGTTGTAAAGGGATAAACAAGTCGTATAGAGCCGACCGGTTCTGCTTCCCCAGGCATCATTTGCGTTATACCAGCTCCCTTTTTCCTTCCCTTTGGTGACTTGTGTATTGGGTAAAAATGTCCGCATGTCTTCGTTCCATTCATCCCATGCTTTTCCTCCAAGGTGATGCATCACCTGTGTTGCATAATACCAGTAATAGACGTCAGGGCGGTCTTTTGCTGACTTTGAGATTGGATAGCTAAGGAGATATTCAGCCCCTTGAATAAGACGAGTGTCATTTTGCCCCCACCCTAAATATTGACGACAGAGTAAGGCCTCAGCTGTCATCGGATGGGTCGCAAATGTACGTCCGAAGCGGGTGTATTTATACAAAGCGCCTTCGTAATAATCACCCGTTTCTTCGGCCTGAACGCTGTCCAGAAACTTTGAGATTTTATCGATGGAGTTTTGTGGAACCTCAAGACCAGCCATAAGGGCACTTTGATAGACCATAACAAACCAGCCCGTTACCGAGGTGTCGGCATCGTCGACACCGTCGTTGTATCGCCAACCCCCTTGAGAAGACTGAATTTTTACCGAGAAATCAATCGCTCTTTGGGCCGGCTCACGCAACTGAGAATCATTGGTCATTCCATAGAGTTCACAAATGGCAATGGCCGCCTGGGCATGGCTGTAGTAGTGGTGGCTTCTATTTCTACCGGTGTAGAAATCGCCATTTTGTTTTTGCATTTTCAGAAGGGCATGGAGTCCCTTGTTGACCTCTTTCTTGTAGAGGCCGCTTTGGTGAGTATGTCCTGCCCCTAAAAAAGCAAGCATGGCCATTGCGGTTGCCGCCGTTTGATTTTCGCGGAAACTGCCATTGGCGTAGGGACCAGTCAGAGACCATGTGCCGTCATGGCGTTGCTGTTTTTTGAGCCACTGAAGACCCATTTCGACTGCTTTTTCGGTCTCTTGAGTTCCACCGTAAACGGCTAGAAGGACTTTCTTCATCCCTTTTTCACGTCCCGAAAGAGCACGACCAATATTAGGTACGGCCGCGGCAAGGTTTGACTGACCTGTCAGTGCTAGGTCAACGGCGACACGATTGGCATCGATTGAAAGGACTTCGTCAGCAAGCTCAGAAATATCAGAAAAATCGGTCTGAGGATCCTCTGATAGCTCAAACTGTTCCCGTTCAAGTTGCTCACCAAAATCCTCAATCGTATCAAGCTCGATCTCGGCGATTGGTTGAACAAGCTGAGGCAGACTGATAAGGGCAAGAATTACAAGAAACAGGGTGTGAACGATCAGGCTTGTTACCCATGGGGGCGACTGCTTTTTTATGATTTCACCCGGAGCATTTTTGCCGTTTTTTTTACGTCGCTGGATTCTCCCCTGTTTTTGCTCTTTTTTCAGCTGTTTTTCTTTTGCTTTATTTAACGCTCTCTCTAAAACTCTGCTCACATTTTTGTTTCTTTAATGGTTCACTGTAGACTAGAACTCTCCCAGCAGGCTAACAGGTTTTGGGTTTGCTGGCAAGAATTTTGTCTGCTTGAGAGTCCTATTTCTTCCAGCTTTTCTTTGGGGCCCCTGCACAAAGTAGGGATTGGGTCGTTCTTATTTGTAATGGTTTATGTGGATTGATCTTGTTTAAAAGGTAAACCGGTCTAAAATGGTGAACTGTAGTCAGTGAGTGTGGTGGCGGCAAAAATGTAAAAAATTCTTTCCAGGTCTCTTAAAACAATCTCTATTTATGGGTTCAAAGAAGAAGAAAAAAAAAGCCGAAGGAGATGAGGTACATCTTGAAAGAGTAGCCGATTGTGAGAGGTGCTTGTCGTATGTTTTTACCGATAAAGCGATTTTAGAATCGGCGCTTGCCCACTCCTCGGGGGTGCCGTTTCGCTTGGCATCGAACGAAAGGCTTGAGTTTCTCGGCGACGCTGTTTTGGAAATCATTGTTTGTGATTTTCTCTATCAAAACTATCCAAAGAGCCTTGAGGGTGGCCTTACGAAGATCAAATCGGTCGCCGTTAGTCGTGAAGTATGTGCTGAAATTAGTCGTGAAATAGGACTTGGCGAATTTTTGCGTGTTGGAAAAGGGATGCCCGAGGCTGACAATATGCCAATGTCGTTATTGGCCAACGTCTTCGAGGCAGTTACCGCAGCAATTTATTTAGATGGTGGTATGGAGTCGGCTCGCGAATTTGTTCTTCGCTATATTGGCCCCAAAATTAGTGAGATAACCTCCTCCGAAAGAATTCGAAACTTTAAGTCAGCACTACAGCAAATTGCCCAACGAGAATTTGGCGAACCGCCGAAGTACTATCTTCTTCAAGAAGAGGGGCCCGACCATAGTAAGGTCTTTCAGATTGTCGCTGTTATTGGCAAGCGACGCTTTTCTGCCGCATGGGGGAAAAATAAAAAGGAGGCTGAACAGCGGGCTGCCGCCAACGCAATTGCGGAAATGAATGAGGAAGAGCCCCCCTACCCTATCGAGAAGACGGCCTCAAGTAAGCCACCAAGGATTGAGGAATTGTGACCCCCAAAACTGGCAATGAAAGAGACCGTTTTAGCTTATCGTTCTCCTGATTCTGGTGGGTTATTAAGAAAAGAGGCCGTCTTTACTGAGGTTTCCAGGTCATTTTCTCTCCGATGAACCAAGATGGTAAAATAATCATTCGAAGCGAGTAATTATTTCTGCCTCGCTTTGCCGCTAGCGATTTTTTCTCTTTAAGACTAGAATTAGGGGGAGCGTTGAGCCGATCGTGGAGAGCATTCTCAAAGGAAGCTTTCCTTGCCCACGTATTTGCTACTACCTAAGGATCGTTGTGTCGGTTGGTGGGGGGTATCTTTGGGTGTGGTGTAAACCTTGGCCCCCTATTTATCCTTTTCCTTTTATGGGTTGTTTTTAGAGACTATGAAATGTGTTGCGCTAATTTCGGGTGGTTTGGATAGTATTTTGGCAATTCGATTAATGCAAGAGCAAGGGATCGAAGTCGAGGCGCTAAATTTTCGAACAGTCTTCACCTGTTGCCAGGACCAGTCGGCTCAGGCCTCGCACGAGCTAGGGGTCCGCTTGACCGTTGTTGGGCAAGAAGATGATTACCTGGACCTCCTAAAAAATCCAAAATTCGGGTATGGCAAGGGGGCTAACCCTTGCGTCGATTGCCGAATTTATATGTTTCAAAAGGCGAAGCAATTTATGGAGCAAGTCGGTGCTAAATTTATCATTAGTGGTGAGGTCGTTGGCCAAAGGCCTATGAGTCAAAAACGGAACGATCTGAGCACTATCTCGCACCATTCTGATCTTGATGATTTATTGTTGCGCCCCCTTTCTGCCAAGTTATTACCACCGACTTTGCCCGAACGAGAAGGATGGGTTGATCGCGAAAAATTAGGTGACTTTCAGGGCCGAAGCCGAAAAGGATTAATTGAACTAGCAAACCGCCTTGGAGTCAAAGAGATACCGACTCCGTCGACAGGTTGTTCATTGACGGAACCCCTCTTTTCAAAGAAGGTTTACGACTTGAACATTCATCAACCTGACTCGAAGAGGTGGGACTACGATACCCTCAGTGTCGGTCGTCATTTCCGCCTGAACGATAAGGTCAAGGTTATCGTCGGAAAAGATGCCCAAGACAATGAAAAAATTCGCTATATGAAAGAGATGCCTGAAGCACCTTCTACCCTGTTTTTTGAGCCAATCGGATTTATGGGGCCTAACGCCTTGCTACTTGGTTCCCAAGATACTGAGCATGTTCCTGTTGTCCTTGGCCTTATGGCGAGGTACTCTCGAGGACTCGAAGAAGAAAACCCGGTCGTGGAAATGAGCTATTCTGGCGGAACACCTAAAGAGCGTCAGGAACGGTCTACTGGTGAAAACGCCCAAACCATCTCTTACACACTCGAAGAAAGTTCGGCCGCAAATGAGTTACAAACGATTACCGAAGCTCCCTCGGTTCGAGCATAGGACAGGGAGGCTCTACTGCCTGAAGTTTTATGTCCTAGATTAAAAAGCAAAGGTAGCGATTCCCCCCGATTGTAATTAGAGCTATGCTCCGTTTTCCTTGCGATGGGTTTATTTTTTTAGGGATATCAAAATCAATTTTATCGTTATACAAAAAAGTTTCAATTTCTGAGATTTTTTGAGTGCCCAAAAAATATTCTGGATCTCAAAACTGCAGAGATTGCAGGGGTGCCCTTCCTATATCTCGTGAGTCATTTATTCTGCTCTTCTTCTTTATTTTGACGATTCCAGAGAAAAGCATGGCCAAGAAAATGGTGGCTTTGAGCGAAAAGAGAGGGCAAAACGGTAGAAATGACCACCATAATTGAAAAAAACAGGCCTGTTTTTACAGATATTTCTACCCGTATTGGGTGTTACAGCTGTGGCTATTAGTGGTAAAACCGAGCTAGGATTGAATCGTGAGCTCTTGAGAAATAGCCTCAATCTGGTCGTAATCAACGACTTTTAGCCCCTGTGCGTAACCTGTAAATAGTGCTAAATCTGCGAGTTGATTAAGCTTTCTTGGGATGCCGCCGCTATGATAGTAGAGTGCCTCCATCGCCTTGATCGTAAAGGGGTTTTGTGGGGCTTTTGCCTCTGAAAGGCGGTAGTCGATATAGGCAGCGCTTTCACCTAAAGAGAGGGGGGCAAGCTGGCCTGCGAGGACGGCTCTTTCACGAAGAGTAGGGATTTGATGAAGCAACGACGGAAGGTCATTATTACCCAGTAATAATAGGCTAAGAAGAGGGTTCCCTTCTGATGTAAGATGAAGGAACTGCTGTAAGAGGAGCAAATGTTTTTCAGTTAAAAGGTGGGCATCATCAATGAGAAGCAGAGCCCTTTTACCAGTAGAAGCGACCGAGATCAGGGCCTCTTCGACAATCGATAGAGCCTGAGCTTGGTTAAGGTGGATAATAGCCTCTCCGCAAGAGGTTGCTCGGAGAATTTGGGCAGCAAGATAAGTTGTGATTTCGGAGGGTGGCAGAGTTGGAAAAGGGAGGGAAAGTACAAGGTTTTCCTGGTCTTTTGTCTCTTCTTTTAAGAGGTAAGATACAACGGTTTTACCTGTACCAGAGTCACCGGTTAGGAGGATAAGAGGGTATTTGCTCTCAAAGAAATAGCGTCCCTTAAGACGCGCATTTTGAGCCTGCTCGGCAGGGTAAAAAAGATCGGCATCCCAGTGGTTACTAAAGGGAAGTTTCTGCATGTTCCAGTAGGCTTGATACATAAAGTTAGCCAATCTTGAGTACGTTTTGGACTAGCGTTGGGTAGCTTCTAGATGTTGTCTTTTGGGGTTCTTCGCTATATTGGCAAAAGTAGAAATAGTCCCTAGACACCGGACTCCGGCAAGATGGAGACTGTTTTGGATTTGTTCAATTTCGTGTGGTGGTGAGCCTTCTTGAGCAACAATGATAGCAGCAGCATTTGGGTGGGGGGTCACCGGGGGATCAATTTTTTCAGCAGTTAACCCTAGTTGACCCGCGTCGACAAAGATCAATTCAAAGAGAGTTGTGAGTTTCTCAAGAATTGAGGAAATGTCAACTGACTCCTGGCCGTCTTGGTAATCACGTAGGGGGAATAGCGTTAGATTATCTTCAAGGGAATAAATTGCCGCTTCGGCAAGGGGGGCCCCATTTTGTAATACCTCGTCCCAGCCTTTCTCGATTTCCAAACCTAGATAATTGGCAATTTGTGGATTGTCAAAGTCACCATCGATAATTGCAATTCTTCCGTTGGCAGAGGCGGCCTGCCGTGCCAGATTGAGAGTTAGCAGCGACCTCCCTTGCTGCTCTTGAGCTCCGGTAACAAGGATTAGCCGTTGTTCGCTCTGATAGGATTGCTGGATAAGAAGCTCAGTAAACATCGTTAATTTATCGCCAATGATTTCCTGTACCTTGAGGCACTCAGTTGGCCAGGCAAAACGATCGACTTCCCATTCCGCACTAAAGTTTGCAAATGCTTCTGTCATAATGAGATGTTCCAGTTCTCGTTGATAGACGTTTTCTTTGAGGGTGGATGAAGAGTGTGACAAGTCAGGACGGGAGTAAGAGGAAGCCCCCTTTACTCCACTTGTTTGTGACTCATTCCCACAGAATGTCGGTAAAACTTCCATAAACCCTGCCCTAATTTACTTTAGTCGTTAAAAACACAAACTAGCGGAAACGTCCACTCTGAGGGGATGATATTCTCTGCTGCGTTTGTTGTTCGTTGGTTTGATTGTCTCTTTGCAGACTCTCAACATTGAAGTCGAGATCGTATCGGAATGTTCGTGGGTCGGTAATAGGATATACAAAACCATTGATTGTTTCGGTCTTCTGTGAAAGAAGCGAATTCAAATCTAGGTTACTCGTTGTGACGGTGTTCACTTGACCAGGGTCATGAATTAGAGAGTCTGTGGCAGAGACATCTTCTCTTCTCCAAGGGAGAAAATGATCATCACGTTGTTCATCAGTAGAGACGTGATAGAGCGCCGCCGCTGCCTTTTCGGGAGTAGAAATTTCGGCCATAGTGGTAGGGTCAGTCATGGAAAGATCGCTATTTTCGCCTGCTTCTTCAAGCGTGGTTGGCTCGATATTCATTGAGGAAAAACCTTCCTGTTGAGTAGCAGTATGTGTCGGCGAAGCGACTTGTTGGCTTTTATTTTCTGGAGTTAAAACATTGGGAACGACACTTTCAGGATTATCTGGACTAAGAGTATTGGTTTCGGGGGTCGGCTTTTGAGCAACGACTGGATTAGCTGGGTTATTGGGGTTTGAAAGTGGGGAACCAGGCCAGTTTTGTACGACAAAATAAGAGACGAATAAGAGTAAAAAGAGACTCACAACACCGACCGCCAGGCGACTAGAGACAATAGAAGAGGCAGGGTAGCGATAATTTTCGGTGACATCGGCGGTAATCGGCTCTGTGGTCGTGTTCCTTACCGTTGTGTCAAACATTGGATCACGCAGCACGTTTTGGTCGTACGTAGAGGACTCTTTTTGTGGTTTATTCGCTAGTTTGTAATCAGAGGGGTGATGACTTGAGCGGGGTACTGTCTCTTCGTAAGTGGGAACAACTTTTTCATGGAGCCTCTTTGTGCTCGTTTCCTGTTGCAGGTGTGTTGGCGATGTGACCGGGGTGTTAGTTTGAGAAGCTAGCAATGATTGGGAAGTCGTTTCGTGTGGTGTGGAAGAGACTTCAACTACTCTATCGACCTCGGGAAGAGGGAGTTTGGTAGCATTGAGAATCTCGCTTTCTTCTTGAATTTTCTTTATCTGCTCAGATAGCGAGACCGGTGACGAAGGGGGAGAGACAGATTCCTCTTTTTTCACTTGGCTGGCCGAAGGAGTTGGCTGACTTTCTTGAATTGAGGGACTGGGGCTGGCAAGCTTTTCACCTTGGATATCAACTCTTGCCCAATCTGCTCGAACTTCTTTGGTAAAGCTACTTTGGGAAGAAGTATTGTCCTCCGAAACATTCGGTATCTGTAGTAGAATCGGAAGCCCGTTTTGGAGGTTATTTTCTGGTTTTCGCGTGGGGGAAAACCGCTGGAATTTTGGGGCTTTACGAAAAATGTCGTGCGACGGGGTCATAAGGTTTTCCCCAAGTGGAAGAGATGCAAAGATATAGAACCTTTTACTTTTATCGGTGACGATTCTAGGGAACTTGAGAGCTGAATTGGTTTTTCCGGTTAATTGGATCAAAACTGTTAAACAAAGAGGGTTATCATTTATGTGCTGCGTGTGGATTTACGAAAGGGAGCAATTTCTTTCTTCTAAAGAGAGGGGCGAGAGGGTCCATTGTCGAATACTTGAAATTGGGGCATAATGGTGGGCCTGGTAAAGAGTTACGACATTATTACCAAGTGGTTTTTGCGACCTGTCTTCCTATTATTTCGAATGTTGTCGGTGTCTTCGAGATTGCCATAAATGCATAAATAAGAAGTGGTTAGCGTGGTCGGTGCCTCTTTGGTTAACGAATAAACAATTTAAGGTTTTTTATGAAAGAGCATCTTACCGAGCGGGGGCAATTGTTCCACAGTTTGCTAAAGGAACGGATTCTTATTCTCGATGGGGCAATGGGGACGATGATCCAGGCTCTCGGTTTAGATGAAGCCGGTGTACGGGGCGAGCGATTCAAAGATTATCACAAAGACTTGAAAAATTTTTGTGATATTTTGTGTCTTACCCATCCAGAATCGATAACGGAAATTCATCGGAAATATTTTGAGGCTGGTGCTGACATCGTCGAGACAAATACCTTTGGTGCCAGTCCGATCGGCATGAGTGACTTTGATCTGGTCCCTCTTTCAGAAGAAGTTAATCTTGCTGCGGTCCGCTGCGCACGAATAGCCGCTGACGAGTACACACTGAAAACCCCTCATAAGCCCCGTTTTGTCGCCGGAGCCATTAGCTCAACAAGCAAAACACTCTCTCTCTCTCCCAAGGTTGAAGACCCTGGTTTCCGTGAAATTACTTTTGATGAGCTAGCAGATTCGTACTATGTTCAGGTTAAAGCAATGATCCAGGGTGGGGTCGACCTCCTTTTACCTGAAACAGTTATCGATACACTGAATTTAAAGGCATGTCTCTTTGCGATTAGTCGTTGTTTTGAAGAGCTTCAGACAATGTTGCCCGTTTTGGTTTCGGGGACCGTTACTGATGAATCGGGACGAATTCTTTCCGGTCAGGTTATGTCAGCTTTTTGGAATTCGATCTCTCATTTTCCCATGACAAGTGTCGGTCTCAATTGTGCCTTGGGCCCTGACAAAATGCGCCCATATGTCGAAGAGCTCTCGGCGACAGTGCCTGTCTATGTCAGCTGCCATCCAAATGCGGGGTTACCGAATGAGTTCGGCGAGTACGACCAATCACCCGAGAAGATGGTCAAAGTTCTGCAGGAGTATGTTGATAACGGCTGGCTAAATATATTGGGGGGGTGCTGTGGAACTTCCCCTGATTATATTCGTGCTTTTTCAAAATTGGTCGAGGGGAAAAAACCACGCCAAATACCAAAATTAAAACGGACAACCCAGCTGAGTGGGCTTGAGACCTTAACTCTTCGAGAAGATAGCAACTTTCTCATGATCGGTGAGAGAAATAATGTGACTGGTTCTCGAAAATTTGCCCGACTTATTCGTAATGGAGAGTACGAGGAGGCACTTAGTGTTGCCGTGAATCAGGTAGAGGGTGGTGCCGGTGTTATTGACGTTAATATGGATGATGCCCTTTTAGAGGGTGAAGAGGCAATGACAACCTTTTTGAATCTTATTGCCAGCGAGCCGGATATTGCCAAGGTTCCTGTTATGGTGGATAGTTCAAAATGGTCGATCCTTGAGGCAGGGCTTAAGTGTCTTCAGGGCAAAGGGATTGTAAATTCGATCAGCTTGAAAGAGGGGGAAGAAGATTTTCTCGCCAAAGCAAAATTAATTCGTCGCTATGGTGCAGCAGTTGTTGTGATGGCCTTTGATGAGAAAGGGCAGGCGGTCGAGACAGAAGAAAAGGTACGCATATGTAAGCGTGCCTATGATCTGCTCGTTGAAAAACTCGATTTTCCACCAGAAGATATTATCTTTGATCCGAATATTTTGACCGTTGGAACAGGAATCGCTGAACACGACAATTATGCAATTAACTTTATTGAGGCGACACGAAAAATTAAAGAATTATGTCCCTATGCCAAGGTCTCTGGTGGGGTGAGTAATATTTCTTTTTCATTTCGAGGAAACAATATCGTCCGTGAAGCGATGCATTCGGCCTTTTTGTATCATGCAGTTCAAGCAGGCATGGATATGGGGATTGTTAACGCCGGAATGCTTGAGGTCTATGAGGAGATTCCCAAAGACCTTCTCACACATGTTGAAGACGTTTTGTTCAATCGACACCCAGAGGCGACCGATCGGCTATTAGAATTTGCCGAGACGGTCAAAGATAAGGGCTCTAAAGAGAAGGGGGCCGACCTCAGCTGGCGTGAGAAAAATTTAGAAGAACGTTTAAGCCATTCTTTGGTCAAAGGTATTGATAAGTTCGTCGAAGAAGATGTCGAAGAAGCTCGCCAGAAATATAACAAATGTTTAGAGATTATCGAGGGGCCATTAATGGCCGGCATGGCCGTTGTTGGAACCCTCTTTGGTGAAGGGAAAATGTTCTTGCCTCAGGTTGTCAAGTCGGCTCGAGTTATGAAAAAAGCGGTCGCCTACTTACTCCCTTTTATGGATAAAGAGAATGCTGAGCTAGGTGAAGAAGATGGGGCGGCTCGTGCTAAAATTTTGCTGGCAACCGTCAAAGGAGATGTCCACGATATCGGTAAAAATATTGTTGGGGTCGTTTTAGGGTGCAATAGTTACGAAATTGTTGACCTTGGAGTGATGGTCTCTGCCGAAAAAATTCTCGAAACGGCAAAGAAAGAGGCTGTTGATATTATCGGTCTTTCAGGGCTCATTACCCCCTCTCTTGATGAGATGGTCTATGTTGCCAAAGAGATGGAGCGACTCGGGTTTCAAGTTCCACTTCTAATAGGTGGTGCAACGACGAGTGCCAAGCATACAGCGGTCAAAATAGCACCGGTTTACCATGGAGCAACGGTCCATGTTTTGGATGCTTCGCGAAGTGTCGGTGTTGTTGACCACTTATTGAGTAAAGACCTGCAAGAGGGTTTTCTTCAAGAGAATAAAGAGAAACAAGCCAAACTTGTTGATCAATTTAATAATCGCAAAAAAATTGAACTTCTATCTTATGAAGAGGCTTATGAAAAACGCCCTCATACTGATTGGGAGGCGATAGAACTACCTCAGCCCGATTTCACTGGCATAAAAACAGTAACGAATTTTTCACTGAAAGAGATACGTCCCTTTATCGACTGGACTCCGTTTTTCATGACATGGGAGCTCAAAGGTCGGTATCCCAAAATATTTGAAGACAAAACGGTTGGTGCTGAAGCGAAAAAATTATTCGACGACGCAACGATTTTATTGGACGATCTCATTACAAATAACCGGCTAAAGGCCAACGGTGTCTACGGATTTTGGCCTGCTAACAGCCAAGGTGAAGAGATTATCCTCTATGAAGATGAAAGTCGCTCAAAAGAAGTCGCCCGCTTCCAGGGGTTACGTCAACAACATTTTCGCAAAGGGATGAAAAACATGCGTTCCCTTGCTGATTATGTGGCGCCCCTTGATAGTGGCCGAATCGACTATTTAGGTGGTTTTGCCGTAACGACTGGTATCGGTTCGAAAGAACTAGTTGCCCAATACGACGCCGACCACGATGACTATAATTCGATTATGGTCAAGGCACTTGCCGACCGGCTTGCTGAGGCATTTGCTGAAAAATTGCACCAAATAGCTCGTAATCACTGGCAGTATGGCAAATCGGAGGATTTCACGAATGAAGAGCTTATTCGGGAGTTTTATCGTGGTATTCGACCTGCTCCAGGCTACCCTGCTCAACCAGATCATACGGAAAAATGGACTCTCTTTGAGCTTTTAGATGTCGAAAAAAATGCCCAAATTGAATTGACCGAGTCACTGGCGATGACGCCCCCCGCCTCTGTCTGTGGACTCTATTTCGCCCATCCACAAGCGAAATATTTTAATGTCGATCGCCTTGGACGGGATCAAATCGAGAACTATGCCAAGCGGAAAAAAATGGCCTTAACAGAGGTTGAACGCTGGCTAGCACCCAGTCTTGGGTATGAGCCTTAAACAAGGGCAAATTAAGGGTTACCTTGGTTTTCTGAAGAGACTCGCCTGAAACAGAATTGACAATAAAGGGGGTTTTTCGTGATAATAGGGCCATCCCTTCAGGAGTAGAGCCTTAAATATCCCTCAACCAAAATGGCAATATTGCCACAAAAAATAAACAGAAGGAATTTCACATGACGCAGTTGCTCAAAGCCCGTGCTGGAGAAATTACCCCCGAAATGGAATTTGTTGCCAAGCGGGAAAAGCAGCCGGTCGAACTCATTCGAAAAGAGGTTGCAGAGGGGCGTATGGTAATCCCTGCAAATAAGGTTCATTTGCAAAAAAAACTTGAACCAATGGCGATTGGTATCGAGGCGACATGTAAAATCAACGCCAACATTGGGAATTCAGCAGTAACAAGTCATGCCGAAACCGAACTTGAAAAGCTAGCCGTTTCTCTCAAATACGGCGCTGATACCGTAATGGACCTTTCAACGGGTAAGGATATTGATAATATCCGATCGGTCATCATTGATAACTCGCCCGTTCCAATTGGTACCGTTCCTATGTACCAAATGCTTGAAGAACTCGATGGCAAACTGGAAGAGATGCGTCCGCAACATTTTTTGGACATGGTCGAACATCAGGCGAAACAAGGGGTCGACTATATGACGATCCACTGTGGGATCAAGTTAGAGCATCTTCATCTTGCTACCAATCGGGTTACCGGTATTGTAAGTCGTGGAGGCTCACTTATTGCCAAGTGGATGATTTCCCATCATAAAGAGAATCCACTTTATACGCACTTTGACGATCTTTGTGACATTATGCGAGAGTACGATGTTACATGGAGCCTTGGTGACGGGATGCGTCCTGGATGTATTGCCGATGCCAGTGACGCTGCCCAGTTTGCAGAGTTAGATGTCTTGGGTGAGCTTGTGCAAAGAGGTTGGGATAACGGTACCCAAGTGATGGTTGAAGGGCCTGGCCATATTCCGATCGACCAAATTGATATGAATATTAAACGCCAAATTGACATTTGCCAAGGGGCACCTTTCTATGTCCTTGGACCTTTGGTAACGGATATTGCTCCAGGCTACGACCATATTACAAGTGCCATTGGCGCGGCGATTGCCGGTACAAGTGGTGCTGCCATGCTTTGCTATGTAACACCAAAAGAACACTTGGGTTTGCCCGACAAAGAAGACGTTAAACAAGGAGTCATCGCTTATAAAATTGCAGCCCATGCGGCAGATGTTGCTCGTAAACGACCGGGGGCCCAAGACCGAGATGACGCCCTCAGTAAGGCACGGTTCGAATTCGACTGGAACGAACAGTTCCGACTTTCGCTTGACCCTGAAACGGCTCAGAGGTACCACGATGAGACCTTGCCTCAAGACACCTTTAAAAGTGCCCATTTTTGTAGTATGTGTGGGCCAAAATATTGCTCAATGAAAATCACTGATGATATTCGAAAGTTGACTCAAAAAGGGCAGCTTACCGAAGAAGGGTGTTGTTCTGAAGATGAGAAGACTTTGGTCAAGCTCGAGCCGACGCCAGCTGTAAAAAGTTAACTGATGAGGTCCTCCACTCACGAGATCAAAAACGCCTTGTAGGTGGTTTGGGGGGCGATTGCTTAGCCACTCTACCGTTTTTGTGTCAATAAAGGACTTGATCGTGTGTGAAAATTCCGAAGGAGCCTATTCGACGCAAAAAGGTGCGGCCGCTCTTGTAAACAAGGGGCTCTATAGTGACTCTTCATTCTGGTTGATGGTTATCACCCAGTTTTTGGGGGCATTTAACGACAATCTTTTCAAGCAGCTTTTGTTGTTGCTTGCGGTCGGTTCAGCTATTGGCGACCAACAAGAATTAGCGACTGTCGTTTTTGCTTTGCCATTTATTCTCTTTTCTGGTTTTGCGGGATACCTTTCGGATCGTTACTCGAAATGCCATATTATTCGGTATTCGAAAATGGCAGAAATTGTTGTAATGTTCCTCGGAATGGTTGCATTTTTTGCTTTCCCTGTTTTTGGATTTACCGGATTGTTTATCGTCTTGGGGCTCATGGGATTACAGTCGACCTTTTTTGGCCCTGGAAAATATGGGATTCTACCTGAGCTCTTTCGCGAAGACGATCTTCCCCGTGCCAATGGTCTCATTCTTATGACGACCTTTATTGCCATTATTATGGGGACTGTATTAGCTGGTGTTCTAAAGGACTCGTTCTCACCAAAGTCGGAGCGAGTAGAGGGCAAAAATTTAGCTCCCCATGTGTTTGATTCGGAGGATGAAAAAGGAGAGGATAGCTCGTTTCGAAAGTCTAGAGGTCAACTTAACCCAAAGGATCAAGGGGTTCTGTTGTCCGAGATGACCGAGGAGCAGAAAGAGGAGGAAAAAGCAAGATTAGTAGAAGGTGGATCCCAGCTGTGGAAAGCCTCACTTTTCTGCATTGGTATCGCGGTTATCGGAACCTTGACATCTCTTGGGGTTCGTAAAACAGGACGCGCCCATGAGGCTCTTGTGTTGACATTTTCTCATCTTGGAATTCCAAAGGCTACTCGCAGTTTTATCTTACAAAATAGAATGCTCTTGGTAGCCATTGGGTCGAGTTGTCTCTTTTGGCTCATTGGTGGAGTGATTGTTTTGGTTGTTAATAAATATGGCGAAGTACAGCTAGAATTGGCCTCGACCTATACGAGTCTCTTAACAGCTGCAACGGCTATTGGGATTGCAGTCGGCGCCGCTTTGGCGAGTCGGTTAACTCGTCATTCACGTGACCTGCGCCTTGTTCGGTTAAGTGCTATACTTTTATTGGGGCTTCTCCTGTTATTGTCATTGCCAGGAGGAAATGGAGGACATTTTTGGAGTTACAGCGGGACATGGGTGCTGTTAATGCTTGCAGGTATTAGTGCTGGAATGTTGGCAATTCCTCTTCACTCCTATATTCAGGTAGCCGCTGATAAATCACAAAAGGGGCAGGTGATTGCTGCAATGAACCTTGTGAACTTTATTGCGATTCTGTTGTCGGGTGTCACTTATGGACGATTTGAACAGATTGCTCGCATGTTGAACTGGCCGTGGCACAGCATGTTTGGCATGACGGCAGTGTTAATCCTCCCCTTGCTCTTTTTTCGTTATAAAAAACTTGAAATACATGATAGCAATTCCTTCACAAGAAAATCAAAAGAGAGTTAAGGAAAATAGAATGGGCACAATGATTGGTAGCAGGCTGACCTTAGATAGTTATCTTGGACTCCTTGCAGAGAGTCTTCAAAGTATTGACAAAAAGGCGATCGAAAAATGGGCTGACCTTCTTTATCATGCGTGGGAAAACGGAAAGCAGGTCTTCATTTTTGGTAATGGAGGGTCAGGGACAACGGCTAGCCATATGAGCGAAGATTTAGGCAAAAGCAGTCTTCCGGAAAGCGAGCTATATAATGAGGTAAGAAAGCGGCTAAAAGTAATGAGCCTTACTGATAACATAGGGTGGATTATGGCGGTTGCTAATGATCTCGGTTACGAAGACATTTTTTGCCAACAGCTCATGAACTATGGTAACGAAGGTGACCTTGTCATTGCTATTAGTGGATCTGGAAATAGCCCCAATGTTCTGAAAGCGGTCGACTGGGCAAATCGACACCGTCTTGTGACTTTTGGGTTGACAGGTTTTGATGGTGGTAAGCTTAAAGAGGTTCAGCAGATGGGCCTTCACGTAAATGTTAGCGATATGGGAATTACAGAGAGCCTTCATCTGGCAGTGTTTCACTGGGTCCTGGACGATCTTTACGGACGTATCAATGCAAAGGGGCGGTATGCTGAAGAAGGTTAATAGCTTGACGCTATTTCAAAAAACGAGTTGGAATGTCTAGCTGCCGACACGAGCAATTCTATTTATTACGGAACTCGGGCAGTGGATACTCTTGAATTGACAAGTTACTTTTAGGGAGTGTTTTCAAACGTTTCCAAGCTCGGGTAACGAGCTCTTCTTGTTGAGAAACGAAACTTGGGTCAAGTGTTCTTTTGTCGAAATCACCTTCGACAACAACAGGAGAAAATGTCTCTTCGACAATGTATTGTGCAAGGACTGGGTTACACCGGATATGGCGTTCCGGCTGCGCATGTAGCGTTTCGACATCGACCTGCCCCAGAAGATATCTCAGGTAGAGGTCGCTGTTAGTCATACCAGCGACCTCTTTCGTGCAGATAACACACAAATAGCCTTCATCACATTTCGCCATGTTTTTTGCCTCTTGTGTGTTTGGAAATTAAAAAAGAAAGGAGCGAACAAGACTAAATTCCGAGGACATCGTACATGGAGTAGAGGCCTGGGGCCTGCTTCACCGCGAATTTGGCCGCTTGTAGAGCACCGAGAGCGTAGCAGTCTCGATTCGAAGCACGGACGGTAAGTTCAACCGTTTCACCTAACATTCCGTAAACGATGGTGTGTTCACCAGGGTTATCGCCTGTACGAATTGCATGGTAGCCAATTTCGTTCGCTGGGCGAGCACCTGGCCGGCCATTCCGTCCATGGGTTTCGACATTTTGACCCATTTTATTGGAAATAAGTTCTCCAAATTTTAGAGCGGTTCCACTTGGGGCATCTTCTTTATAACGATGATGTCGTTCAAGAATTTCAACGTCGACGCCTGATGTGTGGTTTGCAAGGGCCTGAGCGGCCGTTTCGGCAAGTTTCATCGTTAGGTTCACAGCAAGGCTCATATTGGGCGAATAGACAATCGGAATTCGCTCGGTCGCTTCCTCAATTTGTTGAAGTTGTAAGTCACTAAGTCCGGTTGTTGCTAACACAAGTGGAATCCCTCTTTCAAGGCATTCTTTCAGTACAGAGTCGGCTCCTTGAGGTGTCGAAAAATCAATGGCTGCTTGGCATGATTCCTCAAGTTCCGAAGAAATTGGAAGACAGATATTACCAATTCCAGCGAGTTCGCCGGCGTCTTCTCCTTGTTGAGGGTGGTCGGGGTATTCAAGTGCGGCAACAAGATTTAGAGTTGAGTCGGCATGCCCTAACGCAATCAGCCGTTTCCCGACACGTCCGGTCGCTCCGTTGATAGCAAGTGCAAGAGGTTGAGACATTGGTGGGTCCTTGGAAAGGAGGGAGAAAGTTGGCCTGGCAGAGACCTCCATTATGCCATGAATTGGAGAGCTGGCAACCTAAGTCCCCAAGGGGCCAAAAGTCTATTTGAATTTTTTAAATCGTTACGAGTGGAGAAGGTTTTAAGGATCTAACTGTAGAGTTGGATGGCTTTTTGAATCGCTTCAGAATCGTTTGGGACAGAAATTGCTCGGTTCGCGAAAGAGGCCCGCTGAACGCCTCGGCTACCAAGGACCGAGTCAAAGTTCTCTTGATCAGTTGTATGGTAAGCGACTGTCGCCGTTGGATCTTTGAGTTGATGGCCGGTCAAAATGCAGACAATTTTTTCATGAGGCTCAATAACACCTTGCTCTCTTAAAAGTCGGGCTCCAGCGACACTTGCGGCGCTAGCCGGTTCACAGCCAAGCCCTCCAGAACCCACTTTTGCCTTGGCATCGACGATCTCCTGATCAGAGACTTCGCGAACAACACCGTTGCAGGTGTTGAGTGCCCGTAAACATTTATGAAGGTTAACGGGGCGGTTGATTTCAATAGCGCTGGCAATTGTAGAGGCTTTCTTGCCTTTTGCATCCAGCTCTTGATAATATTGATCAATGACTTTGGTGTTGATGTTGCCTTTGTTCCAACGAAGACCTCTTTTCTCGTAGAGTTCGTAGAGTGTATTCGCACCAACGGCGTTGATAACGGCTAGTCTTGGTATCTTATCAATAAGGCCTAACTCGTGAAGCTCAATAAAAGCTTTGCCAAAGGCACTCGAATTTCCCAAGTTCCCACCAGGGACAATAATCCAGTCAGGAATTTGCCACTGGAGAGCTTCCAAGACACGGAACATGATCGTTTTTTGCCCCTCAAGACGGAAAGGGTTGACACTGTTTACGAGGTATATCCCCATGGATTTTGAGACTTCTTGCACCCTTGCCATGGCATCATCGAAGTCACCTGCAAGCTGAACAGTCAGGGCGCCAAGCTCAAGTGCCTGTGCCAATTTACCATAGGCAATTTTTCCACTTCCTATGAAGATTATTGCCCGCATTAAATTTGAAACACTACTATACATTGCTAGGGAAGCACTTGTGTTACCAGTTGAGGCACAGGCTGCATGGGTTGCACCGACCATATGTGCGTGAGAAAACGCGGCAGACATTCCGTTGTCTTTAAAACTGCCTGATGGATTCATCCCTTCGTATTGAAGGTAGAGCTCTCCCTCTGTAAGTCCTACAAACTCGGCAACGAAGTCGGCCTTTTGGAGAAGGGTCTGGCCTTCACCAATAGTGACAATTTTATCTTTAGGAAGAAAAGGGAGGAGGTCGTAAAACCGCCATATACCACTAAAGGCCGTTGGTGAGTAGCGATTTTGCCATTGTTTTTTAAAATCGTCCAAGGTTTTGGGTAACGGGAGTTTGTCCCACTCGTACCGGATGTCAATAAGCGCTCCACATTGTGGACAACTGGTGAGAGCTTGATCAATCGAGTAGGTCGCTTGGCATGTCGGTGCGATACATTGTTGAAAAGCGAAGTCTGGAGTGGACACAGCACTTGCCACTTATGTTATTTGTGAGAAACAAAGGGGGAAAATGAGAAGGGTAGTCTATGTTAGTTGAGGAGTCGCTTCAAGACAGAATGTGCCCGTTTTTTCGAGGAGAAATCGGTTTTGGGCAAATCACCTCATTTATACTATAAGAGGAAGGGGCTTTGTGTAACAAACAAAACAGGATATGCTTTATCGTGGAAATAGGTAGAGCGAAACTCCTTGCTAAACCTCTCTTTTCTTCTACAGTGATTTTGATTAAAACTGTAGTATCTCTATTTGAAATCTCTGAAAGACTTAGATGTGAATGGAACGAAACTCCCCCTAAATCGATATTATCTCTTTGGTGCTCTGGCCCTTGGGGGGGCTTTTGCTGACTTGATTTCGAAACACTACGTTTTTGAATGGCTTGGTATGCCTGGCCCTGGAAAGATCCATTGGGTCATCAAAGATTTTTTTGCGATTGAAACAGCAACGAACCCGGGAGCCCTCTTTGGATTGGGGGCAGGGTATGCATTTGTTTTTTCAGGTTTGGCCGTTGTTGCAATTATTGCGATTGGGCTTTGGCTGTTTGCTTTTCGCGCCGCCATAGATATCCGCTTGACGGTTGCATTAGGGGTAATTACTGGTGGAATTATTGGGAATTTGTATGATCGGCTCGGTCTTTGGAGTCATTCAGCTGGATTAGAAGAGCCGGTCTACCAAGTGCGAGATTGGATATTGTTTTGCTATGGCTACGACCATTACCGTTGGCCAAATTTTAATATTGCCGATTGCCTGCTTTTTTGCGGCGCCTGTTACCTGTTTTGGTATTCGTTTCGCTATCCCAACGGGGCCGATAAAGAACGATGAGGAGAATCTGACCCGCGCATTGCCGATAGGGATTGTGGGAGAGCCCCAAGGTGATAGTTAAGTCATTAGAAGGTCAAGGGTTAGATCTTTTACTGGTTATAATTGATACTTAAATCTCTCTTTTTTGTCAAATCTATAGAGAAACTTGACATTAGATCCTCGTTTCGGTACGATACCCTAATTATATAGTGATGTTAATTAGGTTAGGATTCTGTAACATCATGTTCTTGGAGTGCTGAAATCAGGTTTTCTATTATTGCGTGTACGAAGCTTCTTTGCGTTTGCAGAGGGCGTCACTAGAGAACTGTTGTAGAGAAGCCGGCCCCACTTTTTCTGTTTCAGCGACAAAATTCTTTTCCAAGTTTAGAACGGTATTGGTTATTCTTTAAGCAATATTTAAGGAGCCGTAAATCAGTTATTAACCTTAGCTGTTAATTGATATTCTTGAATTTGAAATTTTTTTTAGGAACCTTTTAAAAGGAGTGGGCAGATGAAAATTTCAAGAACAGTAACGTACGCCTTGCAGGCGGTGTTGCAACTAGCAGAGTCGGGAGGGACAAGGCCGGTGCCTTGTAGTCGTCTTGCTGCCGAGGGCAAAATGCCTGAGCGTTTTTTATTACAAATTTTACGCTCTATGGTAAATCATGGGATTTTACGATCAACGCGTGGAGTTGAGGGGGGGTACTCCTTGGCAAAACCGAGCGATGAAATCTCCCTTCTTCAAGTCATTGAAGCTATCGAGGGACCAGTGAACCCAGACTCGACAGGCGTTCAATCTCTTCCAGAAAGTTCGCAAGAGGTTTTAAAAAATGCCTTAAAGGAGGTGGCTCAAACGGTACGTTCACAACTCTCTGCGATTAAACTTAACGGTCTGTTGCCTGTCGTTGAAGAGAAATCCGTTGCTGCTGAAGTCGGAGAGGGATCGTCTCCCATGGAAGAGAGACTCGCACCGAGTTCATCATCGGAATGCAGGGTTGATTCTAAAGAGGAAACCAATGCACCGAACTTGACGATAAGACCTGGAGGGTTCCGAACTATTTATTAATGTTCAAGAAACTTTAACTCCCTTTTGCTTAGCCTTATTATGTCACTGGTCATGGCGTACCTTAAAAAATATAACTGCAATGCCGAAGTTCGAAAGAAAATCTTTGGGCGTGGTGTTGCGTTTCGCTTTTTACAATCGGTTTCAGAGATGCTTTCATCACTTGAAAACCTTTGCTGTGAAGTCTGTCATAAAGATCACAAGCTCAATCTGCTTCTGTAAAGGCATTAAGCGCTAGCTACCCTTCTCAAGGAATAAGTAAAAAAGCCGTAGAAAGAGTCTTCTTTCTACGGCTTTTGATTAGATCGCTCTAAGGTATCCCTGTGTGATCTCCTTTTGGAAGGGCAAGGAAGGGATTGCCTAATTGAGGAAATCGACTACCTACGATCTTCTTGATTCCAATCGGGTGTTTCAACTCCTTGCAAGTGTTTGATAAAGAAATCACGGCGCCGTCGCTCTCCATAAGAGCCACCACCCGAGTGCCCCATGCCAGGAATCGCTAGATAATCAAAGTCTTTGTTCGCTTTGATAAGTGCATCCGCAACCCGGAGAGTCGATTCAGGGGGGACATTCGTATCGAGCTCGCCAACGATAAGAAGAAGCTTCCCCTGCAGTCGATGAGCGTTGTCAACATTCGAAGATTCAGCATAATGAGGGCCAACTGGGTAACCCATCCATTGCTCGTTCCACGAGGCTTTATCCATCCGGTTGTCGTGGCAACCACACGAAGCGACAGCAACATCGTAAAATTCAGGATGGAAAAGGAGTGCACCCATGGCGTTTTGGCCGCCAGCCGAGGTTCCGTAGATACCAACACGTGAAATATCAATATAGGGATATTTTTTATTGGCCTCTTTCATCCATAAGATACGGTCAGGAAAACCGGCATCCTTTAGATTTTGCCAACAGACATCATGGAATGCCTTCGATCGGAAGTTGGTTCCCATTCCATCTATCTGAACGACAATAAATCCTAGTTCGGCCATTGATTGTGCTGAGTGAAAAGGGCGAAAACTTTTTGGCACATGGGCGCCATGTGGCCCTGCATAGATAAACTCGAGAACAGGATATTTCTTCGTTGGGTCCATATTGGTTGGTCGACAAATAAGTCCCCAGATATCGGTCTTCCCATCACGGCCCTTGGCGTGAAAAACTTCAGGGAGGCGGACACCTGTCTCCAGAAGGTTTTTCATATCGGCACTCTCAAATTGGATTACAAGAGAACCATCAGAAACCCGCCGTAGTTCGTGAACAGGGGCCATGTCGACTCGTGAATAAGTGTCTATAAGATATTCTCTGTTTGGAGAGTAACTGACTGTGTGGGTACCATTACCCATGGTCAAACGGGTAAAACCACTGCCGTCGAAGTTAACACGGCAGTAGTGGATATGATAAGGATCTTCTCCTTCGGCAAGGCCTACTGCGCGGAACCATATTTGACGTTTTTCTTCGTCGATTCTATCGACACCGCGAACGAGCCAATTCCCTTTCGTAATCTGATTTTTGATCGTTCCACTGGCAACATCGTAGAGGTATAAATGGTTCCAGCCGTCCATTTCAGAGGTTCGGATGATTTCTGTGCCACTTTGAGTATAGGTAATATAATTTTTGGCATAACCATCGATAAAAGTGTCTGTTTTTTCATCGACGATGTGGCGGGCAGCACCTGTTGCACAATCGACCTCGACAACACGGAAGCGGCCATGGCCACGATCGGTCTGCTCGTAGGTAAAACGGTTACCATCTTTGTTCCAGCGAAGCCGAGGTCGCCCAAAGTCGATCGGGTCGGCAGAGACCTCCAACTTTTCCTTTTTAGAAACGTTAAACAGGGTTGCTTGATACGAAGTAAATTTGTCGCCAGGGAGGGCATAATTGCGAGTACGTAGGTTAGCACGGCCACCACCACGAGGTGACGATTCAACAAGATAAACCTCTTTTGGGTCCCCAGGAGTCGTCAAAAATGAAACGATCGTTGATGAATCTGGTGACCAAGTCGGTGCACCATAGTACCTTTCAGAGGAACCATCCGTCGTTAATTGAATTTCGTTGTTGTTATCTTCAACCGATTGAATGTATAGGTTTGACTCCTTAATAAACGCAGACCATTTACCATCTGGGGAAACTCTGGGGCCTTGGGAACGTTGTTGGCGTCGATTCCTTCCTTGACGATTTCTCCCAGAGCGGTTTCTTGAGCGAGGAGGAGTTCCCGCTCTTCTGGGGGGCGCTTCATCACTACTTACTTTTAGACATTGATATGTTGATAAGTCACATTTCCAGTTCGTTTCTTCAACAGTAAATGAGACCGATTTTCCATCCTGTGAAAATTGGATCGTGTCGAAAGGGAGCTTATCGCCTGTATAAGTACCCCCACTAGCACTTGATAGCTCCTTTGCCAGGCGTGCGTGATCAAAGGCGACTGACCGGGTTCCTTTTGTGGCATTCACAACGATGAACTCTCGTTGACCACGTACCTCGTTTCGATACCAAAATTGTGAGTCGTCATCGAACCAGTTTGGTTGAACTGTCGATTTAAAAACGGTATTACGTGTCAGCGAACGTAACTGATCTGCCTTACGGTAAGTACTTTTGGAAACTTGTCCCACACTTACGGCCGGTGCTAGCAGTGTCGCAGCAAAGAGCAGCCACAAGCCAAACTGAAATGACGTTTTCATCGAAATGGATCCTTATTTATAGGGTTCTAAGAGTCTACAACACACTCGAACTGTCGTTACAGGCTAAGAAAAACGAGGAAGAAATCTGGGAATTACCCCCAGGAGAGTGTCAGACACTAACCAAATTTAGACTGACATTGAATTTGCACATTGTATACTATATCAAATTCATAAAAAACAATTTATTAGAAAATTGGGGAGAAAATTTCTCAAATCAGAAGGGAGTAATTACCTCTATGGGCAGTGCAAATTTACCTGATATAGGTAGAAAAACGGGGCAATTTCTAGCAAAAATGGCTCCATTTTTTCCAAAAAGTCGCAATTTCCTCGCAAAATGTTTTGTGATTTTGTAATTTCTGCGCATTTTTTGTTACTTGCCAAAATCTCCAAGGTTGAAGTAGCAAATCAAAAATCACTCTAGAATTTTTCGCACATCAGTCAATAATTTTAATCCCGACCTTAATGGCGAGAGCTTTTAGTTCAGGGCCTGCCTCCGGAGATAAGTAGCTGTTCCAGCGAATTGTTTTAAGGCTTTTAGATTTGAGCAATTCCCTGATGCCCTTAGCCGTGACAATAGTATCAGTGAGGTCCAATTCTTCTAGAGACTGGTGTTGAGCAATCGTCGGGCAATCGTGGTCCGTAAGTGTCAAGCAAAGGTAGCGGAGGTTCTTCATCGAAAGAAGAGCCTCTTGCTGCTCTTTGGTGAGAGAACAATCTTTGTAGAGTTCGTAGGAGTCTCGATCGGTTAGCAAAACAGGAGGCCCCGCCTCAGTATACTGGTAGTGTCCAGTGACATTGAAATCAATTTTTTCTAAATTGGGCACTGGCATCAAACCTATTAGGATATCATTTCTCATGCCTCCTTTTAAGTCGTAAGTTGTATAACCTCTTGGGAACTCTATTTCACGAAGATTTAGAAGAGCATTGCCGTTCACAATTTGGTATTTTCTTGGCAATTTGGTAAGCACTAAATTATCCAGAATAGCTGATTTTTCGAGGCTCAAGAGGTGCCAAGTGTTCTAAATCAAGGATTATGGAGTCGCTGGCTAATAATAATCTCCCGTTACTATCTTCTGTTGGCGTATATAGGCAAAGGGTGTCTAGGTTTGAATCTCTAACAACAAATCCAGCAATCATATTTTTAACGATAGCAAGTTCCTCCCCCAGCCACCCTTGATGGTAGTGTGATGTAGGATAGGCGAGGAAGAATCCACTTTCTTCAAGACCGTTGAGCTCCATGTTTTTGTCATTGAATTTCTGCAAGATTGACGTTTGCCATTCTCTACGATTGTGGGTATTTATATATCCAGCACACAGCAACGCGACAACGACTGTCAATGCAATGAGCGACTTCATACCAAACCGAAATCGTGGGAATTTCATTATACCCTCTTCTTATCAAAGGGAGACGAGAGTAGCGGCGTAACGACTCTTTTATCATTCTTATACGATCATACCTTTGGCGTCAATTCCCTGAGAGACTCGAGAGTCTCCTGCGGTACCCCCATATACCCAGTCGATATACCATTATCGTTGAGCCTCCCCCTTGCCAACAAAAAAATAACGAGAAGAGCCAAGATATTTACCCCAGGGATCAGCAAAAAGAAAAAGGCGACCGTCGCCGAGACCAAGCCTCTTCTACTCATATGACACAAAATGCGGCAACCATACCAGATACCTATCACGGTACTAAAAAACACCAGGTGTAGAACTATAGCGACGACCCCTACTATAAGTTGATCAAGAACAGGACGATGAACACCCTTAAGTGATGACTCTAATTCACGATAGAACCAACACCCAACACTCAGAAACACAAGAACGTCAAAAAGAATTAGACCATAGGTAGAGAGCAGAAGCCCCTTTATTGATCTGGCAACGATAAACATCGACGTGATCGAGTTGTCCCGAAATCTATAACCAAACGAATGCTCATCTTCCCGGTT
>JALCBQ010000032.1 GCA_028066335.1 Pirellulaceae bacterium | reverse complement strand
GTTCTCGGTCATTGCACGTGAAAATGGTACACCGAGCCCGGCCAAACTGGCCGACGGGATCTCAACCGCACTCTTTACGACCCTTGTAGGCCTTGCCATTGCTATCCCGGCGATCGCCGCATACAACATTCTACGAAATCAGGTTTCTCGTTTAATTCTACAAACAGGGGTTATCAGTGAAGGGCTTATGAGCCGCTTTGAGCCAAATGCTACCAAAGCTGCCACCTTATCACCTAACCCGCCGACCGAGTCTTAAAAGACAGTGGTCGATAATTTTTACTCCGTTCTTTCTGTCTTTTGGTATTAGGCAGGTCACAACTTTCATGCGACTATCCAGCAACAAAACGAAAAAAATACTGGAATGCGATCTTACCCCCATGATCGACATGACATTCCAATTGATCGCCTTCTTTATGGTTTTAATTAATTTTACCCGCATCGAACACGATGAAAAAATTCAGTTGCCCCAATCCGAGCTCGCCAAGCCTCCGCTAGAACGAATCGAACATTCTTTGACGTTACAATTAACTCACGACGGAATTGTAATCTTAAGTGGTAAAGAGGTTCCCCTGGAGAATATTAGCCCACACCTAACGATTGAGGCAAACCTTCTCAAGCAATTTGGCAGTGTTCCGCAAGAGGCGACTGTAATTATCCGAGCCCATAAAGAAGCTCCAACAGGTACCGTACAAGAACTCATCGCTGCCACCCAGGAGAAAAAATTCCAAAACTTTATCCTTCGCGCCAAGGAAAAAGTATATTAGCTCCCTCAAAAACCTTTATTAGAAAACATTATCCCCTCGCAAATCAATCAGTAACCTCCGAAGGCAAACGATGCGGTTTAACAATCCTGAAATCGACAAAGAGCATGAAAAAATCGATCTGCAAATGACACCGATGATCGACATCGTCTTTCAATTATTGATCTTTTTTATCATGACCTTTAATATCAACGAGCAAGAGGGCGATTTTCATATTAAAATGCCAGCCCCTTCTGACAATCCGGTCAACCTTCTTGATGATTTATTTCCTCCAACCCAAGTCCGTTTAACAGCAAATGAAGAGGGTGAACTCAGCGGGCTCTTCTTCGATGGCAAACCTCTTACCTCAATGGACGAACTACATCATGAAGTCTTGCAGTTTGTGAACTCGTCTAACAGTCCTGATAACGAGCCTCCCAAAATCGAACTCGACTGCGACTATTCCCTTAAATACAGCTATACGGTCGAGGCAATGACCCAAATATCGGGTTATCGAAGCGAGAAAGATCGCTCCATTGTAAACCTTGTTGAAAAGCTACAATTTGCACCACCGAGGAAAAAGTAACTTCAAAGATACTTCTCCCCCTCGATTCAACGACTTTATCCTCTTGGGTGGTATTGCTGATGGACCCCCTTAAGACGTGAGTGTTCGACGTAGGTATAAATCTCGGTCGTTGCAATGTTCGCATGGCCTAACATTTCCTGAACCTTTCGCAGGTCAGCTCCTCCTGAAAGAAGATGGGTAGCAAAACTGTGTCGAAAACTGTGCGGACTTGTCGTCGCAGGAATACCAGCTCTGAGGGCATATTTTTTCACCAATGCCCAGACGACTTCACGTGAAAGTCTCTTTCCTGTCCGTGACAAAAAGACAAAAAGATTCTCACTCTTTGCCTCAGAAAGTAACAGAGGCCTTAGGCGGCCAAGATAGAGCCTAACAGCCTCAATCGCCTCTCTTCCCAAGGGGACAAGCCGCTCTTTATCTCCTTTTCCATAGACCTTGCAGAAACGATCTTCAAGATAGAGCCCCTCAATTTTTATGTTTGCTATCTCCGAGGCCCGTCCCCCTGAAGCGTAGAGCATCTCGAGGATTGCCCGATCTCGATAGAAGTATCGATCTTTGGAAGTTGGAGCCGCCAGAATCGCTTGTACCTCTTTTTGTGAAAGCACTTTGGGAACTCGTTTCCATTGTTTTTGGCTTACGAGTAGTTCCGCACGATTTTCGGTAATAATCTCTTCGAGCTGTAGGTACCGAAAAAAGACTTTCACCGTTACGACATGGCGGGCAATCGATCGATCCGAGAGACCTAAATCTTTTAACCAAACAATATACTCGGTTAGTTCTCGTCGGCTCATTCGCTGGAGACTTCTATCACCCAGCCATTCACAAAACCGAACAATATCTCGACGATAAGCCATCACTGTGTTTTGGGCATGTTGGCACTCTGCCTGTAAATAAGCAAGAAAACCGTCAACCCATTTATGGGCTGTTGGTCGCTTTTTTTGCGAGCTAGGCAGAACAAGATTTTTTTTAGCACCCATACATCAACGACCTAAAAATAGTAGAAAACGATCTATCTACTGTATCGAACGCTGAAGACTTGCCGATGGAATCCTAAACAAAGAGCGACCATTTTGTTCTCTTGTTCCTGGATTCTGTTCGGATTATGATACTTAAGGGGTTTGGGTAAACTCTTAAAACCTTCTTTTTTCCATAGGCAAATATAGGTTCATGAATATACTCATTACAGGTGGTGCCGGCTACATTGGTAGCCATTGTGTACGCGCCCTCTTGGAAGCAGGGCACACGGTCGTTGTCTATGACAATCTGATCTATGGGCATCGTGGCGCTATTGAGAGTATCAACCAACATGGTGGGTATACTTGTGAACTGATTGTTGGTGACCTTCATGAAAAAGAGCGCCTTGTCTCGATCCTTCAGGAAAACAAGATAGAAGCGGTCATGCACTTTGCCGCCTACGCCTTTGTCGGTGAATCGGTTGAGAATCCAGCCAAGTATTATCAAAATAACATTGTTGCTGCCCTTTCTCTTCTTGATGCTGTAAAAGAGACCAATATCAACAAATTTGTCTTTTCAAGCACAACAGCAACTTATGGAGAGCCGACAACAATACCCATTGCCGAAACCGAACCCCAACAGCCGATCAACCCTTATGGTTTTACAAAACTCGTTTTTGAACAAGCGCTCGCCGATTATGCCCACAGTTACGGCCTTGGGTATGCTGCTCTTCGGTATTTTAATGCGGCTGGCGCCTCACCTGATGGCCTTATTGGTGAAGACCACACCCCCGAGACCCATTTAATCCCACTCGTTCTTCAGGTCGCCCTTGGGCAGCGTGAAAATATTACGATTTTTGGTCAAGATTACCCAACCCCAGATGGGACATGTATACGCGACTACATTCACGTCAATGACTTGGCAGCTGCCCACATAAAGGCGCTGCAACATATTCGTCCTGCAAAGGGGCTAAAGCTCAACCTTGGTACGGGCCGGGGAAATAGCGTTTTAGAAATTATTGAAGCGGCACGAAAAGTCACTGGTCACCCAATACCAGCTCTTGAGGGAACACGTCGTGAGGGGGATCCCCCCGAACTCGTTGCGAATAGCCAACTCGCCCAGAAAACTCTTGATTGGCAACCTAGGTACACTAATATAGAAGAGACAATTGCAACTGCCTGGGCCTGGCACAAAAATCACCCCAGAGGTTATCGACAACCTTCGTGAGTTCTTTTATAGCCAACTACATACCCTCTTTCGACACGTCCCCTTTCGACCGAGCCACGAATGCAAAATATTTTAATAGAAAAGCCTTACCAGTTCATTCCCCCCCACCGTGGCCGGTGGATACCAAGCCTTATCCAAAAGCTCGATCTCTATAGCCGATACCTTCGGAAAGAAGAGGGGGTCGTCGATTATGAGGTCCGCAACGTCGAACGTCTCAAAACGTCTCTGGCCAACAACAATGGGATTATGCTCTGTCCAAATCACAGCCGTCAGGCCGACCCTCTCGTTATGGGATATGTCGCTCGAGAAGCACAGACTCTAATCTATACAATGGCGAGCTGGCACGTCTTTCATCAAGGTTGGCTTAGTGCTTGGGCAGCTAGAAAAATGGGAGCTTTTAGCCTCTACCGAGAGGGAATCGACCGTCAATCGCTCACGACAGCGATCGATATTTTAGCAACAGCAGAGAGACCTCTTGTTATCTTCCCCGAAGGTGCTGTTTCTCGAACAAATGATATTTTACAAAGCCTTCTCGATGGTGTCGGCTTTATTGCTCGCAGCGCTGCAAAGAAATGTTCTAAAGAAAACAATCATCGTACGATTTCGGTCCATCCTATTGCTATTAAGTATTATTACCAAGGAAATCTCAAACAATCACTCTCCCCTGTCCTCTCAACGATTGAACATCGGTTGACCTGGCCCGATCGGACTGGAGAATCACTACTTGAGAGAATTGCCAAAGTTGGAAATGGCCTGCTGAGCCTCAAAGAACTACAATATTTTGACGAAGCTCACGTTGGCCCATTTGAAGAAAGGCTCCTTCTCCTTACTGAAAAAATTCTCAAACCTCTTGAAGAAAAATGGCTCACTAAAAATAACACACCAAACTCTCCTGTCGTTCCTCGAGTGAAAGGTATCCGTATGAAGATCATGCCCAAGCTCATCGAAGGGGAGATCTCGTCAGATGAACGAAAGCAAATTTGGTACGACCTTTCCGAACTCTATCTTGCTCAACAGCTCACTTGCTACCCACCAAATTATCTTAACGACAACCTAAGTGTCGAACGAATATTAGAGACGGTCGAACGTTTTGAAGAAGATCTTACCGACAAGGCGACCGTCCATGGTGACCTAAAGGTCGTTCTTGATGTCGGTGAGCCCATTGAGATTTCTCCTGAAGAAGAAATCCCGAAACCGGCCGAGTTAACGGCGACCCTCGCCCTACGATTGCAGACAATGTTGGATCATTTAGCGCAGGAAGCGACTCCCTGGAATGAAACCTAGCCAAATGAAAAACCGATGCCAGATAACCAAAATTTTGTACCACTTGCCGAGCGACTTCCCGGTCAAAGTGATTGGAGCTATGTCGTTTTAGCTGAAAAGAAGTTACTTCAAACGAAAACAGAAAAACCCTATTTTCGTATCACTCTACAAGATAATACACGAAAAATCAGTTTTCCTCTCTGGCAAGACTCCCGTTTCTTTCACGACTGCCAACACCATTGGTGTATCGGCTCTTTTTATAAAGTCTATGGCCGGTACCTCGAGACTGACTTTGGGCCACAAATCGAGATTCGGCAGTTCGAAAGTGTAACCGACGACGATTACCAAAACGGCTTTCACGAAAATGTCTGCCTTCCCCAAGCCGACTCTCCGTGCGAAGAACTTTTTGATAGTTTACTTGAGCTTGTTCAAAAAGAGATCGATTTTCAACCACTCGCCGATTTTGTTGTGACTATCTATCAGCAGAACCGATCGACTTTGCTTCTCTTGCCGGCGGCAACCCAAAACCATCATACCTTTTTAGGTGGTTATCTCACCCATGTCTTGTCTGTTACCGAAACAGCAGTCTATCTGGCTGAAAAGTATATACGTCAAAACCCGGAAATGAATCCTCCACTGGAAAAAGACCTTGTTGTTGCTGGAGCAGCACTGCATGATATTGGTAAGCTACGTGAGCTAGAGCTAAAAGTATCTGCTGCAAGCTATACCCCAGCTGGCGAGCTGATCGGTCATATTCTTCAAGGACGTGATATTCTACGCGAAACTCAAACCGAACTAGGCAACCCTTTATCTCAGGAAATGTTACTGAGGCTTGAACATATCATCGTTTCTCATCAACGATTGCCAGAATGGGGCTCCCCTAAACCACCAATGACCCCTGAAGCGTTACTCGTCCATTATGCCGATGATATAGACGCTAAATTTCAAATTTTTTACGAAACATATCAACAAGAAAAAACCGACGCCCCTTTTACCCAAAGACAACCTCCTCTTCGGCAACGACTCTTCCGTGGGCTTAAGCCCAGACCCAAAAATGATTCAACTGAGAATCCCTAGAAAGGCATGCCAACCTCTCCCAATAACGCCTTGAAGTTGAATATCTCAGGTTAATGCCAGCGGCTAAATCTTTTCACCCGTCCCTTTGGTGAGAGACATAAAGGCGGCTTCAAGGCTGACCGTCTCTTCGGCAAAGTGGAGCACTTCGTGGCCTGCTTCAAAAAGGTAAGGCAAAAGCTGCTCAAATTTTGGAGACTCACCCGGAACAACGACCCTGATTTTTTCTTTTTCTATCTCCGCTACTTCAACCAGAGGGTGTTTTTGAAGATCGGCGAGCCCCTTTTGTTGATCTTTTTTGATCTGAATATAAAGGACGGTCTTTTCCCGGACCTGCTTCATCACTTCGGAGACTTCGGCGTTCACACTTAAAACACCACGGTCGATAATCCCGACCTTATTGCAAACGTCGGCAAGCTCGGGCAAAATATGGCTGGAAACGATAACGGTTTTTCCCATTTCTCCTAACTGTCTTAGAAGGTTTCTCATTTCAATACGGGCACGAGGGTCTAAACCACTAAGAGGCTCATCCAACAGTAAAACCTGAGGGTCGTGTAACAAAACACGGGCAAGCCCAAGCCGTTGAGTTTGACCTCTAGAAAGTGTGTTTGCGTAGGCATCACGTTTAAAGGCAAGATCGACGATTTCTAGCATCTCTTCACACCGCTCTTTTCGTCGAGAACCATTAATACGAAAAGCGGCTGCGAAAAACTCGAGATATTCAATCACTTTCATGTCATCGTAAACCCCAAAAATATCTGGCATATAGCCGACCAAGCGACGGATTTCTCGAGGGTTTTCATAAATTGAATGACCACACACACTCGCCTCCCCCCAAGAAGGCTCTAAAAGTGTCGCGATAATTCTCATCGTTGTCGTTTTGCCCGCACCGTTGGGACCAATAAACCCAAAAATATCCCCCTCATTCAGCCGTAACTGAATCGATCGAATAGCGAACATATCGTTGTATTTTTTGGTGAGGTCATTCGTTTCGATAACCACTGGTTTTCCTCTATTTCATAACTGTATTCTTGTGGGAGATCATTTTTCGAGCTTTACAGGTATATGGATTCGGCAAACGGTCCACGTTTTGCGATTGACTTTTTTACCAGCTGCCGCTATTTCCCCGGTAACTTCCAGGCTAAGGAGTGGCTCCTTTTTTCGACCAATGAGGATTGCTTTACCACTTTTTTGAATTCGACTTAGCTCAAGGTCACTCTGGTATTCATGGTGTAAATTTGCATAATCCCAACCACCTGCTGAAGAGTAGAACATCATGATCTCTAAAATACGATAGATGTCTTTACTATATGGATCCCACGTTGAACTAATAATTTTTGAGTTTTCTTGGCGAATTTGAGTAATCCTTCCCTTCAGGCGATTTCGGTCGTTACGAAAATCGAACCGGAGCTTGTCCCCTTGTTGCAATTGTCCTTTGTTAACAGGATAGACCCAATCATCATAGACAAGATAACAATCAGTCATTTCAAATTCATAAGGATAGACAAACTCTCCCGTCAGGTAACCGACTTTGTCAAGATAAAAAACGGTTCCCTCTCCTTTCGGATAACCATTTTGCCAGAACGACGAGGCAAATGTTTTACTACCACCTAAAAGGATAGGAACGTTCCACAGTTCACCTAAAGAGGAGCTTGTATTTTCTACTTTAACTGGCCCGTTGGGTCGATTTTCTGCGAATAAAAAGTTACTGGAACCGTTGCGGTGCAAATAATGTTGATCATCTGCGGCAAACGATTGTACCCTGCTTTCCATTCCCCCGAGGCCACTCCCTGACGAGCCATACCAGTTAAAAAGGGCCCTCTCTTCCGGCATATCTTGATGGGGGGATACCGACTTGACTTTTGGGTTTTTTACCAGGTCCAGTTTGTATTGTTCAACCTCGGGTGAATAGAGATGAAACTGATCGTAACTACGCATCTCTCCCTTTTCGTAGTCAAAATCGAGAATTTCAATCTGATTCATACGGAGGCTCTCTCCGCGAAGATCGACCGAATATTGTTGAGCCACGAAATAACAGATCAATACGACCACCGGCAAAGTCACCCATGTCAAAGGCGATTTTGCCAACACCTTGTTCAAAAACCAATAGTCGAGGGGACCGACGACCGCAAGACAGGCTGCAATGATCAAAACAACCACTGAAAACGAGACAGGAGAGATGCCTTCGTATTGTTCTAACGAGTTTTGCAACTGCCCTGACAAATCCTGAAAACCAAGGCCCAAACCAGCCCCACCTACTTGCCCCTTTACCGAATCGATCCGATCCATTGGAAGGCGTAATAAAGCTTTCACCAGCCGATTACGATCCTGCCAATGGGTAAAAGGAGCCAAGTCGAGGTCAAAAGTTACAAACAAAACTTCTCCAAAACCGACGATTTTGTGAACAATAAAGGGTTGCTTTTCAATCCCATAGACATTTTCGAGAAGGACATTCCCGGTCGTGTTGGCAATAAATGCCATTGGAATCGCCTCAACTTCCAACTGGTTTCCACGAATTCTAATTTTTTTAATTTTCTGACGGGCATTGACCAAATCTTCGACGGCCGCCCACTCTTGCTGCTCTAAAGTACGCTCAAGGTCTCCCGGGACAATCTCTTTCAGCAGAGAGTTTTGGTTTACGTTCTCCCCATTTTTTCCGACAGAGCAGACCAAACGGCCTCCCCTATGAACCCATTCCAAAAGTGCTTTCCACTGCTGGTCGGTCATCTTTTCCAAGCGTTCCCAGTTTCCTGTCGGTAAAAAAACGACATCGAATCCCTGATAAGCTTCCCAGTAGGTTGGGTATTCGTCTTGGGTAAGCCCCTTTACAACGTGGACGGGCGTTTCAAATACTCGCCGATCAATATTTAGCTTTTCGAGCCCTAGGTCCTCTCCCAAATTTAAAAAAAGTCGTTCCGTTGCCCCTGCCGATTTTGCTAAACTCTCTAGAGAATAACCGATTCCATTATTTTTTTTCTTGTAAGCTCCCTCTTTCCCTTGGATATTGTCCTCGCCTTTAACGGTAACAACAAGTTCCCCAATCGGTTTTCCGATTTGAACCAAAAAGGGAACTAGAACCCTCTTCTCTGCAACAAACTGGATCTTGCCACTCGAATAGACCGTTGCCAAACCATCGCTATCGGGAAGGGTAATCTGTAATTCAGCGACTTGGTCGATGCTGGATTCCACAACTATTCGGCACCATGTCCATTTACCCAACTTGTACTTTCGGCCAACTCCAAGATCGACCTCATGAACAAGAAAAGTTGGCTCGACACTCTCTGTTGCCACAACAACGGCAGAAGGGAAAGAAAGCCCACTTCCAAAGTAAATTACTAGAATCAAATAGAAGTATCGGTACAAAGGTTTCACAAAAGTAGCCTATATTCTGTTTGGGATTTTTAACGTTACGGTTTCTCTTTAGCCGAGCAGTCACATACCAGCTGCTGGCAGCCGGGGCACCCTGAACCATACTTCTCAAGAAGAGCCTGTGTAAGATCGATTTCGGCAACATTTGCAATCGTCGTTAGCCAAGCGATCACGTCAGCAAACTCGGCGGCAAGCTCTTCTTTGGTCCCTTCACGCAATGCAGTCGCCAGTTCACCAATTTCTTCAACAAGCCACATAAACGTCCCATCGATTCCCCTTTCAATATCTTTTTCAAGATACATCTCACGAATGTGGTGCTGAAATTTTTGAAGAGAAAGATCGGCCATTACTCGGTCTTTTTCACGAAAGCGTTTTAGAATTTCTATGGGTCACAAAATTCTGCGACACCATAATGCCAGCGGGTATCAAAAGGGCTATTTTAATACGAATCGTCTTTGGATAGAATATTCTTCCTACGAAGAAACTTGGGAAACGATCAACTTTAGCTCCAATTCTTACCCAAAATAAGAAAATAGACGATATATGTCAGATTTTGTCGTTGTCGCTGATAAAAGTGAAATCCACCCCGGTACGGGCAAAATGATCAATCTTGGCGGCCGCTCGATTGCTGTCTTTAATGACGGTGGAAAATTTTTTGCCATTGATGACTTTTGTCCTCATCAGGGCGCCTCGCTAGCGATGGGGCCTGTCGAAGGAGGATGTGTTTCGTGCCCACTTCATGGATGGCGTTTCAAACTAGACGATGGGACATGGACCGACAATCCTCGCCTTTCAGTCGACAGCTTTGAGGTACGTCTAAGAGATGACGGCAAAATCGAACTCTGCGCTACCCCACGAGCCAAAGAATAAATCTGCCATCTCTTATTTTTCTGGAAACAAAAAATGAACCTTAAACCAAACCCAAACCCATAGTATCACCCCCATTAACAGCAGGCCGACCGCTGTCACAACAGGGACAAACCACCCCATAAGAACGAACATTGGCTCGCCCCACCCTGTCCATAGTTGGGGCCAGTAAAGAACTAAGATCA
Organism: Pirellulaceae bacterium; assembly: GCA_028066335.1. Classification (GTDB taxonomy): domain Bacteria; phylum Planctomycetota; class Planctomycetia; order Pirellulales; family Pirellulaceae; genus JALCBQ01. The sequence goes on along the minus strand of JALCBQ010000032.1, from coordinate 14,714 downwards.
CAGTTGCCATACACAGATACGGCCCAAAGGCGAGTCTCTTTTTCCCTGTCGATAAAAAAGAGAGCAGACTTACAAAAAGAGCAAGAAACGGCGCCATAAAAAAGACATACAGGGTTCCCTGCCAACCGACATAGACGCCGATCATGGCCATAAGCGTTACGTCACCAAACCCCATTGCTTCTTCGGTTAATGCGCAACCACCAATAATTCTAACGAGCCAAACGACAGCGCCACCAAATATCATTCCGGCAATCGCCGTCATTAGACTCTGCCAATGCTCTCCACCAACTGCCCAGCATCCAATGATCAAAATAGTCCCAAACAGTGCCAGAATGAGTTCTTGTAGCCAGTTATGTCGTCGCCAAAGAGATGTAAAGAAATAGGCGACCCCTTTTTTCCAACCCCAGCGAAGTGTCGCCACCGGAGAAAGGAGCGCTGCCTGCCACCCCAAAAAGCTGGCAAGTCCTAAAACAACACCTCCCAAACCGTTGAGCCAGGGAAACCAGACGGCTCTCTCCGAAAAAAGAGGGAGACTCGTTAACCAAAAGGTCACCTGTTGAGGTGCCACTTCTTCCGCAATTAAGACGGGCAACGCCGCCGCCGGAAAAATTGCTAACCATAATAGTCCAAAACAGGTCCCGGTAACGGTCACCTCATCTGGGATAATTTTTTCATCAAAGTCGATAAACGTTGCAATCATAAGAAGTGTTAAGAGAACCAGGTGGCCTCCAAAAAGTGGCAACCAATTGTAACCTTCTTTTTCAACAAACTGCTGGACAGCTGCAACGTAGTGTGGCTCAGTTATCTCTAGTAGTAGAGAATCGCTGGCGACAAAATTATAATACCAACAGAGGGCCAGAGGAAAAATGAGCTCAATAGCCAATGGTCTTACCCAAAAATTTTTCCCAAAAACGGCCTCTTTATGACGTAAATTCAGCCACCCATAAATTGGAAGGCGGTCAAGCCAATTCCCTTTTGGTTCATTAACCCCCTGTGACATCCAGGGGCTAATAGGCACCTTCTTCCAGTTCCAACGATAAATTGCATGATTGATCTGTGTAGCGACAAGGAGGCCAACAATATAGACAATCACCTGTTCAAAGAAAAATGGGAGAGAATCGACCATTCTTACATCTACCAGTTTCTCAGGAAAAATTTTGCAAGAACTAAACCCACAAACAAAAGACAAAGAGTTATTACCCTTTATCGGCAAAAAGGTAAGTAATAACAAGCGAAGTTATCTTACCGAGAAATTAAAGTCGGTCTATTATCTCTCTGGCTAACATGGGCACTGTTTTCCCTTCAGTTGAGACAGAAAAATCGGCGACCTCCCGATACCAAGGTTCTCGCTGAGCGAGAAGCGTTTTGACTTCATCTAATGGTTCCTTGTCGGTTAAAGAAGGGCGTTGAGCTTCGGTTTTGGCATCTTGACTGAGCCTTTGGGCAATCGTCTTTGGCGTTGCTGTAAGCCAGACAACAGTCCCATTTTGTCCCTTTAAAAGCTCTCGGTTTTCGGGCCGAACCACGACCCCACCTCCTAATGCCAAGACGATTTTTTCTTTCTGCAGTAGCTCTTTTAGTACGGCTGTCTCAAGCTCTCGAAAATAACTCTCACCTTTTTCAGAGAATATTTTAGCGATTGAGAAGCCTTCTTTATCTTCAAGGACAACATCAGCATCCAAACACTCAAGGGATAATTCGTCTCCAAGAGTTTTCGCCAAAGTCGTTTTGCCCGTTGCGCGATAACCGACCAAAATAATTCGCAATGAAAGAAACCCTCTTTCTCCAAATGCCACTTTTCAAAAAAACTATTGAGGCTTTAGTTCTATTGTCTGTAAAAACAAGCCTGCTATGTTCCACTCTCTTCATACTTGGCCGCACTAATGCTACTTTTAAAGACACGGTACATGATATCTTTGGGAGCCTTTTTACCGGTAAAAAGGCGATATTGCATCGCCGCTTGACGAATAAACATTTCGGCTCCAGAAATAGCGGTCAAATTTGCTTCTCGTGCCTGTTTGAGTAGAAGAGTCCTTTCAGGATTATAGACCGTGTCAAAAACGACAGCCGTCGGTGGCAAATGTTCAATATCGAAAGGGGTTTCATCCAGGTTCGGGTGCATCCCGACAGGGGTACCATTAACAAGGATATCTGGGATAATCTCTTGCCTTTTTTCCCATTTGACAACACGACATCCAAGTGTACCAGCAAGTCTCTCTGCACGCTCATCTGTTCGTGCAGTAACGACGACCTTAGCCCCATTATGGTGTAACCCATTGGCGATCGTTTTTGAGACACCCCCCGCCCCAAGGACTAAAGCCGTTTTCCCCTCAAAAGCTCCTTCAATTTCCTCGGCACCAACCCCTTTTGCTAAACAGACAAGAGCGGCCTGAAAATCGGTGTTGTAGCCATAAAGCCCACTCTTGGTAAATAAAATCGTATTTACCGACTGAACCTCTTCGACCGAAGGGTCTTGATGGTCGATCTTTGGCAAAACAGACTCTTTGTGTGGGATAGTCACACTCAGACCTTTGACGCCAAACTCGGGACAACTCTCAAGAAAGCTTTCTAAATCTTCTCGAACGACCCGAAAAGGAAGATAAACTTTGTTCAGGCCATCGTGTTGAAAAGCTGTGTTATGAACGATCGGACTTAGGCTATGCCCGACCGGATCAGCGATCACCCCATAAAACTCGGTTTCAGCATTAATTTTTTCATAATGGTAGACCTTTTTCATCTCGGCATAACTTATTTGACCGGGAGCAAACTCACGATCTGCTTGAAAAGCGGCGTAAGTAAATGGAGAACCAAACTTGGCATTTAAAATACGTGTTGGTGTCCCAATTTCACCCATACAGAGTCCAATCGTTGGGATCGTACTCTCTTTGATTAATTTTAAAACCCGCAAGTTGTCGTCGACGCTATTGGCCATTGTAGCAATTTTGACGATATCAGCATTGGCCATTGCCAAACGGGCATGAAGTGCGTCGAGATCTTCGGGAGTCTCTTGAAAGTTATGGTAACTAACGATCCGCTTTGTCGAACCGAATCGGGGTAGCTTTTCGGCAATATCTTCTTCAAGGTCGACATACTCGGCCCCAGAAGCGATTGCCACACGCAACAACATTTGTCGTGCTTCTTCAGTTCCCCGCCAACGTCCACCATCTTCTCGTCGACGACAAGTCACTACGACCGGTCCAGGCCGGTCTTTAAGGAGGCGGGATAAATCGACATTTCGACTAATATAATCGAGTCGGAGCTCAACCAGTTTGGCCCCTTGCTCGACGAGGGCTTTATGCTCGGCAATCATATGTTGGTGCCGACCACGACCAATAGTAACACAGATCATTGTATTCTTCTTTTACCGTTCTAAAGAGGGTTTTCTCTTCTAAATTATCGCACAAACGTTCTCTAATTCAATCATCTTGCCCCCAATTCAACGATCTTTTCATCTTGGCTAGTTCCCTTTTATTTCACAACTCACCGAAGGCCAAAAGCCTCTTATATGCGTAAAAAGAGCTTATCTAGATCGGCAAGAGAAAAGAGGATAGCTGTTGGACGTCCGTGCGGACAGTGGTGTGTGTACGAATAGAGGTCACGTTGCGAAAGTAGTGAGTCGATTTCTTCTTTGGTAAGGGAGTCACCTGTCTTAATCGCTGCTTTGCATGACATCATATGGAGAAGTTCATCGACGGTATCCTGTCTCTGGGGCTTCTTCCCTCCTGAAAGAATTTTTTCAATCATTTCACGGAGCAAAATTGCCGGCTTATGTTTGGACATAAGGGCCGGAACCGAACTCAATAGAATCGTATCACCACCAAATGGCTCAAAAAGAAATCCAATTTCAGCTAAACTTTCACGGATCTCGTAGATCGCAGCGACCTCCGTCGGCGAGAGGTGGATCGGCTCGGGAACCAATAGATGTTGAACCTCCATTTTTTGCCCCTGCAGGATTTTCTCTTTTAGCTGCTCATAAAGAATACGCTCGTGAAGAGCGTGTTGATCGACGACCAACATCCCTTCAGGACAAGGGACCAAAAGGTATTTTTTGTGAAGCTGCAGTGCCGAAACTTTTTCGAGGGAGGTTGTCGATTGCTCAACACTCGAAGGAACCTCCTCGCGACCAGGTTGAGGGTTCACTTCTCCGGCTGCTGAGGGAACACTGGTCGTGGCAGCGCTCGAAAAAGGCCCCTCAGGTAGTGGTGAATCCAATTGATGGGCCTCCAGAGCAGCACCACCTTGCCTCCCTTCGACAGTAGGTCTCCCCTCACCTCGTGCCCACTCGATCAACTCCTGTTGGTGCCGTTCAACAGCCCGTTGTTGCTCTCCAAGTGGGCCACTTAAAGTTTTCCCCTCCGCTGGTCGTGGATCAAAGCGACGATTGGCCGACTCACTATTGGCCACCTCTTCACCAGATCCCATTTTAGCCGTTAGGTCGGTCGTTAGGAATTTTTTACGAATCGTGCTTAGCAATTGGCTATAGATTCGGCCACTTTCTTGAAAACGGACCTCCATCTTGGTCGGATGAACGTTAACATCGACGAGATCGGGGGGCATCGTCAGTTGCAAAAAAACGGCGGGAAAACGCCCTGCTAACAATAATCCACGATAAGCCTCTTTCATTGCATGCTGCAATGAATGATCTCGAATGTACCTTTTATTGAGAAAAAGGTGGATCATCTTATTATTCGACCGATGGTGGGTTGGGTCAGCAACATAGCCGTGAATCGTTATTTGGTCGGCCTCACCATGGATAGGGATCAAAGTCTCGGCGATCGCCTCCCCAAAAAAGGCACGAATACGATCTTTCCAGTTCTCAGAAGGGGTCAGTTCATAAAGGAGACGGCCATTATGGCGTAAAGTAAAAGCGATCTGTGGATTGGGAAGTGCGATCCTCTGGAAAACCTCAGTAACCTTGCCCATTTCGGTTGGAACGGTTCTAAGATACTTTTTTCGGACTGGAGTATTGTAAAAAAGGTTTCGAACTTCGATCGTCGTACCTACGGCCATACCACACGGTTTTACAGACCCTTTTTTTCCACCGATAACCTCAAGCTCTGCCCCCAACTCTTCGGATTGATGGCGAGAGCGAATAGTAAACTGGCTAATTTCAGCGATCGAAGCGAGCGCCTCTCCACGAAAGCCAAGAGTCTGTACAGAAAAAAGTTCGTCCGCCGACTGGATTTTGCTCGTTGCGTGGCTGGCAACGGCAAGTGGAAGTTCTTGAGGCAGAATACCACAACCATTATCAGCGATTCGAATTAGCTCAGTCCCCCCTTTTTCTAACGAGAGTTCAATACGGGTGGCACCTGCGTCAATCGCATTTTCAAGCAGCTCCTTAACAGCACTCGCTGGCCGTTCAATAACTTCACCGGCGGCAATTTTGTTAACAACACTCGTCGGCAATTGGCAGATATATGCCATGCAATCGTTCCTTCGCTTGGAAAAGTTCCTGTTTGAGATTACGAATCTTTGGAAAGTTGGTATTCGTTAATTTTTCGATAGAGGGTTCTTGCCCCAATGCCGAGTTGTTTGGCTGTCTCTTCGCGGTTTCCTCCGTTGACTGCCAATGTTTGCTCAATGGCCCATCGCTCCAATTTGCTAAGGGGTTGCCCAATGAAATCGGCCATCCCATTGCCACTTGCTGCCGTAGACGCAGTCGCCGGCTCGATTTCAGTCGGTTCTATGTCCAAAAGTTCCAGTGGTAGATCGTGGGAATCTAAGATTGAATCTTCGTCGACGACGACCATATGCTCGACAAAATTCCTTAATTGCCGAATATTTCCCGGCCAATTATAAGCCAAAAACTTCTGAAAAACTTCCTTTGAAATATTCTTGATCGGTTTCTCATAGCGAGTGACAAACATTTTCCGAAAATGATCGACAAGTGGGATAATGTCCTCTTTTCGCTGAGCAAGGGGTGGTATGTCCAAGGTAACAACATTCAGCCGATAATAAAGATCTTCGCGGAAGGTCCCCTTTTGAATCGCCTCTTTCAGCGGTTTATTGGTCGCCGACAAGATTCGAACATTGACCCCAACAGGTTCATTTTCGCCGACAGGTGTGATTTTTCGTTCTTCAAGGACTCGGAGGAGTTTCACTTGAACATCGAGTGACATTTCACCGATCTCGTCAAGAAAAAGAGTACCGCCATTGGCGTATTCGAACTTGCCAACCCGATCTTCATGGGCGTGGGTAAAAGCCCCTTTTTTGTGTCCAAAGAGCTCACTTTCGACAAGGTCTTTAGCGACGGCACCGCAGTTAATGGCAACAAACGGTTTGTTCTTTCTTGGGCTGTTTTGATGGATCGCCTGGGCGATCATCTCTTTTCCTGTCCCCGAGTCTCCAGTAATTAAAGCCGAAGCATCTGTCGGAGCGATTCGTTTGACTCGCTCAACAAGAAATTCAATTTTTTCACTCGAATAAATAATCCCTTCAAAGCCAAACTTTTCGTCGAGCCGTTGTGTGAGATCGCTATTTTCCCGCTTGAGCAAAACACCTTCGGCCCCCTTTCGAACGACAGCCCGTAGCGAATCAATTTTGAGCGGCTTTTCCAGGAAACTAAAAGCACCTTGTTGCATCGCTTCGACAGCACGAGAGACCGTTGCATGCCCCGTGATCATAATGACTTCACAGTTCGGCAACAATTGTTTTGCCTTCTGTAATATAGCCATTCCGTCAACTTCGTTCATCATGAGGTCGGTAACAACAAGATCGAAATCCTCTGTTTCGATCTTTTGAATCCCTTGTGGTCCTGAAGTCGCCACAGTACAACGGTAGTCAATCCTCTCAAGGGACTCGGCCACAACCTGCGCATGAGCCTTCTCGTTATCAACAACCAAGACCCGCATTCCTGCCGGAAGATGATTTTTATCTTGCTTTTTACTCATAAGATCATTCTACAAAATCACCTATGGAACGGCTAGGACCTACCCATTAGTTTTATTTGAGAGAATGTCTGCAAAGGCCATACCTCTATTCGGCTGGAGCCAAGCGGGGCGGAACGGGGAATTCGAGTGTAAACTGGGTTCCCTGCCCTTCCGAACTCTGAACATCGATCCGACCACCATGTGCCTCAATTATTTTCCGGGCAGTTGGCAAGCCCAATCCCGATCCCCCCTGTTTCGTTGTATAGAATGGCTCAAACATGTTTAAAGCGGTCTGTTGGTCCATCCCACTGCCCGTATCAATAAGATCAAGAGCAACGCCATTGAGCGTCGTCCGGGTACGGACAGTAAGCTCTCCACGCTTTCCATCCATCGCTTCGAGGCTATTTTTTACCAGGTTTACCAATGCTGCCTGCAATGATTCAGAGCTTAATAAAATCATTGGTAAATCAGGGTCCAAATAACGAAGAACCGTAATTCCACTTTGTTCTGCCTGAGGAAGGTAAAGGGCCAATACTCGCTCAATCTGAGCATTGAGGTCCCCCGGTATTAGATTGATCTGGCTTTGTTTGGAAAATCGTAAAAAATCGTTGAGAAGATTTTCCAAACGGAGACATTGGTCTTTGACCGTTTCAATCGTTGTTTGGGTCCTGCGATCCCGCCGATTGGTCGCCTCGGTAAAGTCTTCGGCGAGCATATCCATATTCATATGAATGATAGAAAGCGGATTCTTAATTTCGTGGGCTAACTCTCCTGCAAGTTGAGCAAGCTCAGCATACATCTTTCGATAATACTCGAGTGACTTTGTTAATTTTAAAATCTCAGGATCTCGCATTTTATGAGCGTCTGGTCCTTTGAAAGTTCACAGAAAAGGTAGTACAACGATTATCCAAAAAAAAAGTAACATAGTTCCGCTACAAGAGCATCTTATGTTACTTCTCTTTAACTATTCTGCGAATGAGACAATAGGTTTACCTGACGAACCTAGTACCCTCACTCATACTGAACAACTTTATCAAAAGGAGAGGGCAGGCAAGCCTGCCCTCTTAAAACCGATGTTTTTAATAACGACGTGAGCCACCACGGCCACCAGCACCTTGGCGATCACCACGGTCACCACCACGATCGTTACCACGACGTCGCGAATCATTACCACGTGGCCGTCGTCCACCACCACGGAAGTCATCTCGGCCCAGGTCACCATCAGAGCCATTATCATCTGAAGCGAGGTCGGCTTTAGGATCATCAATACCAAGTTCTTCAATAGCTCGTTTTCGGCTAAGTTTAATGCGGTCTTGATCATCGATATCGATAACCATAACCTTCATTTCTTCACCGACTTCACAGAAACCATCGATATTCTGAACAAAGCCATTGGAAAGCTCGCTGACATGGCATAGCCCCTCGCGACCAGGGAAGAGCTCAATAAAGAGACCAAAGTCTTTTATACTTACAACTTTTCCATCGTAAACTTTTCCAATGGGAAGTGGGGCACACATCCCTTCGACACTTTCGAGTGCCTTTTTAACCAACTCGTGGTTTGTTCCAGCAATAAGAACACGACCGGTATCGTCGACTTCGATAACCGTTTCAGTCGTCTCCTGAATAGCACGGATAACTTTCCCACCGGGCCCAATGAGAGCACCGATTTTTTCAGGGCTAATTTGAGTCCGCTCCATACGTGGCGCCCAAACCGAAATTTCTTCTTTGGGTGAACGGATAACGCCAAGCATTGAACGCAATATTTCGATTCGAGCTTCGCGCGATTGATCCAGGGTCGCCTTGATGACTTCCATGGAAATTCCGTCAATTTTTAGGTCGAGCTGAATACCGGTAATTCCATTTTGGGTACCGGCAATCTTGAAATCCATATCGCCGTAGTGATCTTCTTCACCAAGAATGTCGGTCAGGAGGGCAACGCGGTCACCGTCAATAACGACACCGACCGAAATACCAGCGACTGGATTTGTAATAGGAACTCCAGCATCCATAAGACCAAGGATGGTCGCACAAACGGTTGCCATTGAGCTAGAACCATTGGATTCCAAGATATCAGAAATCACACGAATGGTATATGGAAAGTCGTCTATCGCTGGCAAAACGGACTGAACGCTTCGTTCAGCAAGAGCACCATGGCCGATTTCGCGACGACCAGGACCACGGTTTGGTCGACACTCACCGACGGAAAAACTGGGGAAATTATAGTCGAGCATAAACCGTTTGGTGTACTCTTCCATGACACCCTCGACCCGTTGCTCATCCCGCCCGGTACCAAGGGTAACCGAGACCAAAGCTTGGGTTTCACCCCGTTGGAAGACAGCAGAACCATGCGTACGAGGAAGCATTCCCGTATGACACTCAATCGCTCTTAAATCTTTGCCAGAACGACCGTCTGGGCGTTTGCCATCTAGGATCATTTCACGAACAACTTTGATTTTAAAGTCGTGCCATGCTTCATTGAAACGATCTTTGCAAATAGCGCCTTCAGCACTTGCATCAGGGATAATCTCAGCGAGAGCTTTTTCTTTGAGGGCATCTACAGCTGCATAACGTTCAAGCTTGCCGGTGAAACTTTCAGCCTCTTTGAGTTGATCGTAGTAATCTTTGGTAAGACGCTCCAAGAGTCCATCTTCTTCAGGAGCAGTATATTCGGCTTTAACGACATTCACTTTTTCATAAAGCTCTTGCTGAAGCTCACAGACTTCCTTGATGTAGCCATGAGCAACGTCAATTGCATCAAGCATTTCGGCTTCAGGCATTTCCTTGGCGAAACCCTCAATCATGCAAACCGACTTCAGATCGCCCGAAATAACAAGATCAAGATCACTTTTAGCAAGTTCTTCTTGAGTTGGAAAAACAACATACTCACCATCAACACGGCCAAGACGAATCGAAGAGACAGGGCCGGCAAAAGGGAGCGATGAAATGTGAACCGCAGCAGCCATACCATTCATCGCAATAACATCGCCGTCGTTTTCACGATCACACGACAAAACAACCGATTGGCACTGGACTTCGTTTTTGAACCACTTTGGAAAACGTGGTCGTAACGGGCGATCCATAATGCGCGAGGTGAGAGTCTCTTTGGTCGAAGGACGCCCTTCCCGTTTTATAAAGCCACCAGGAAATTTTCCAGCAGCCGCAAAACGCTCACGATAATCACACATGAGAGGAAAAAAGTCGATCCCTTCTCTCGGTTTTGCTGAGGTCACCGCATTAAAAACATGGGTATCACCACAACCGGCGATCACAGCGGCATCGGCCTGCTTGGCTAAAAATCCAGTCTCCAGAAACAGAACTTTGTCTCCGATTTTTTTTTCTACTCTTATTTTTTCCATAACAACCTTATTTCCCTACCAGTACATATCTACCTGCAACAGATAACTTCAACAAAAGCTCAACAGGTCAGCACCAGATAAAAATCACAAAACATCTAAATAACTAAATCCACAACAACAACTCCCACACTAACGGTAAACTCGAAACAAACAAGAAGAGATTGCCCCTTACAAAAGGAAGAAGCGAAAGTCGAGATACCAAATCCATCTGCAGGTAGTTTTAAGGTAAAACACAAACATAACCTTGACCAACTGTCGCCGGCGAGCCTACCTCGTCTTTTACCAAGAAACAAAACAGGACCAGATGTTTCTATGAACATCTGGTCCTGTTGTAATACTGTTTTACTTACGAATGCCTAAGCGTTTGATAATATCAAGGTATCGCTGAGGTTCTATCCGTTTGAGATAATCTAACAAAGATCGACGACGACTGACCATAGCAAGCAACCCCCTCCGGGTCGAAAAATCTTTCTTATTGCTTCGCATATGTTCGGTCAATGCATTGATACGGGTCGTCAAAATAGCAATTTGAACTTCCGGAGAGCCGGTATCTTGATCTTCTCGCTTGAAGTCAGATATCAAACTTTGTTTTTTCTCTTTAGTAATCGTCATACGTTACAAATTTTCCTCTAATGCCTTACTATCCGGCCAAACCAACAAAAAATTCACACAAATATCCACCTAAACAACGGGCATCTACGTCCAGAGAGCGACCTTAAAATCCCCATACTGCAATAATTTATCAGGGTTGAGGCAAATTACAACCTCAAATAAGCGAAAAAAGGGAGAAGTTCAAACCGACTTTCTCACTCAACTTGAACATATTATTAACGGCTTAAATTCTGTTATTCCAACACTTTCTCCCATTTCCCTTTTCTCCAGCCATAGATTTCCCACGCCCCATGGGGTTCGATCTCAACTAGGACAGCTCCCTCTTTCCCCAAATGGAAAAATTTCTCACAACCAGCATCGAGGTAATTTTTCCGAACCTCACGTAAATTGGCCTCTGGTTTCGCACTGACGACAGCTATTTTTGCGTTGGCCCAATAACAAAATGGTGCTCCATTACTCGAGCTGCTCCCGTGGTGAGGAGCCATAACAAGGTCATAGCTCGCTGAACTTGTCTGTAACAATTGAGCCAACCCTTCTCCTTGCAGATCCCCAGGTAGAAGAAGCCTTCGTCCACCATACCGAATCTCGGCGACAAGACTGTCGGCATTATCGTCGCTATTCCCTTCCCTAGGGCCAGAGAGAGTAGGCCCCCGCACATCCAACCATGGAATCTCTGCGACTTTTTTTCCTTCTGAAATCTCCTTTACCGGAATCCCCTGCTCTGCCAAAATCTCCCATAACCGCAAGACACCGCCCTCTTTCGATTTTTGCATAGGGGGTGTTACATAGACAGCTCGAATTGAAAACCGCTTGGTCAACCATGGCACCCCGTTGTAATGATCAAAGTCAGCATGAGATAAAAACAGACCATCTAGGGTGGTAATTCCACGACTCCACAAAACGGCACTGATTTTGTCCGCTGCCCCTTTGCCACTACCGGCCGCCCCCGCATCGTAGAGGATATTTTTCCCATTTGGAAACTCGACCAAAACTGAATTACCATGTCCAACGGCGACAAAGGTGACTGCCAAATGTTCCTCCTGCCAATACCGGGCAACCTTCCTGTCCAACCCGATTCCAAGTAACAATGAGGCGACCAACATCACTACGGCAATCAGGTTTCCAGACTTTTTAGAGACGGCCTCTGACCCTATGAGGTAAACGATCAACAAAAAGTAGTATAGCAATAGGATCCCTCCAAACGGCCCTGCCGTATACCAGCCACTCCCCGGCAGACGCTCTGAGAACAAAACGATTTTCTCAAAGAGTCCAAGGCCCCTTGTCGTCAAAAATAAGAAAGGCTCCGAGACGACATGACCTAAACGTCCCAATGTCAACATCCCAAAGGTTCCAACCAATACAACGATCAACAGTAGCGACAAAAGTGGTGTCAACACAATCGTCATTGGGGCAACGACGTGAAATCGCCAAGCGACAAGAGGTAATGTAACTCCCCAAACCATCAGGCTTATCCATAATATTCGTCCACTATAACTTAAGATTCCGGTAACCAGCTCCTGGAGCCTACCCTGCCAAATACCCTCACTTTGCCTCTCGATTTCCCAGGACCATTGACAAATCTTTTGCCATAGACCTTCCCCACAATTCCAAAGCTTTTCAATAAGAACAAAAGCTCCGACCGCTATAAAGGAGAGTTGTGGGCCGACTTGAAACAGATAGGCAGGATTTACCCACAACAACACCAAAGCTGCCGCCATCAACAAAGAGGCGAGAGAAACCGAACGACCACATAGCCGAGAAAAAGCATAGAGTAACGTAAAGACAAAAGCCCTAACGACCGGAGGATGGCCGTTGGCTAAACAGGCATAAAACAGGGCAACTCCTATCATCCCCCAATATATCTGAGAGGGACTAAGCCAAAGCATCCGACCACAGAAGCTCCAAATACCTAAAATCACTCCGACATGAAGCCCGGAAATTGCTAAAAGGTGGACAGTACCTGTTAATAAAAAAGCTTCCTGACGCTTCTGAGAAAGTCCCCTCCTCTCACCGAGAAGCAATGTTTTGACCATTGCAGCTTCTGGTCGAGGTAGCCTCTTCTCACACTCGACTCGAACCGATTGGCGAAATCTCTGCCAGATCGCCATTATTGTCCAGCTCTTCTTTTGATCTATCGGATAAACCAAAAGGTCACTCTCTTTTTTGATAACAAAAGTCGCCAAGAGACCTGAGGCACGCTCTTTGGCTGACCAGTCGAATTCGTTAGGGTTTTTAGCCCCTTCAATTATTCTCAAACTCCCTGTGGCAACGATCTTTTTCCCGTAGCTGACAGAACGAATTTGATCATAACAGACGACACGCACCTTTCCAGATACCGGCTCCCAATCGTTTGCCTTTGACAATGCGAGTGAATCGACTTCCAAAATGAATCGACTAACCTCGGGCTTAAAGACCCCTCCCATTTGCCATGGATCATCTTCTGGATGTGGGTAGTAATACTCTGGTTCTGAAATAACCTGGCCAGCCAATAAGGTCTCTTTATTCGCTAGATTTGCAAAAGTGGCGACTTCATTCGACGAAAAAGTATTCCATCGCCAGTTTGCATACGTTCCACCCATTAAGATAAAAAGAACCGTTATACCAATGAGGGGAACTACCCGATGACGACTGGAACCCACTCTTTGAAAATCTAGAGAAGGTACCTGGAAAAAGAGAGACCACCCGCAACAAGAAACAAAGAGGAAAAGTACCATACACCAAAAGTCGAAAGAGAAAGGGAGAGTATGGCTTAGAATGATACCAACAACGGTCCCCCAAAAGGCAAGATGGCAAAGACTGACCCTTTTAAAAAGATCTCCCTCTCTTAAAGAAAAATAGCCCAAAGAGGACTCTCTCTCTTCTCGATAAAAGGCTTTTTCTCCTAAACCTCTGGTAGAAAAGTTGGTCAAACCCAACTCCTCTGATGTCTATCATGGAATCGACTTGGAACACATCCATAATTTTAAGGGGTTCCTTTACAACGTTGCAAGAAAAATTCGCTCTAACCTCCAGAAAGGAGCCGCCGAACTTTTGGGGGCAACGCCTTTTGCTCTTCTTCGGAAAGTTGCCCCATCGATTCGAGCGCATGCTCAACCTTTTCCTCGGGACTCATACGACTATCAAGAAAAAGGTACTTTTGGCTACCAAACGAACATATCCCATGGCAATTCTCGTCAAGCTCTTCTTCGCGTACTTGATAGCCAAGACTTTTGATCGCTGCCAACAGGACTGCCAATAACTCAACATGGTTCATAGTGGGGAAGCCCTTCCTTACTTGGATTCCCAAAGTTGTCGAGGAATCAACTCTCATTTTTAGACAATGCTTTAGACAATAGTGACAGACCAAAAGGTCGCCATTTTTTGTATTTTACTTACTCTAACTTCTTAACTGCTCTTCTACAACAAAGATATGCAAACGACCAATCTTGACTCATTCTCCCTTTCAAAAGAGTCGATAAGAGGTAGAGAGCCTCTTGATGACTACCAGTAAACTTTACTTTCTGAAAAGCTCTCTTTTTGCCTCCTCTTTCTGGTTACCTTTCTCATACCACCCAATCAAAAACAATAGGCCATGACGAAACTATCCCCCGAACAAGAGATCGCCCTACTCAAGGAGAAACTGCAACAAGCACAAAATCTCACGGCACTCGGTGAGCTACTCGGAACAACGACCCACGAGTTTAATAATGTTCTCATGACGATCCTTAATTACTCAAAACTCGGCCTTCGATACACCGACACTGAATCCCGTGACAAATACCTGGCAAAAATCCTCAAAGCGGCAGAACGTGCTTCTAAAATCACTAATACCGTCCTCTCCATGGCTCGTAACCGAGGCACAACTCAAGAACCGACCGACCTTACTCTCCTTTTAAAC
>JALCBQ010000031.1 GCA_028066335.1 Pirellulaceae bacterium | reverse complement strand
CTTCAAAAACAGCGACCTTCCAGGTGACCCTAAAGGAACCGGTATGAAAATCCACGCTGGTGGTGACTATCGTGTTTCGGCTGCTTACATGAGTCGTGGTGACGGTTTTGTCCTCTCAGACAAGGCCAACTCCGACAATGTTGCTGACAAAAACTGGTTCCAGTCGGCTCCTGAAATAAACGACGAAGGATACCAAAAATTTTATGCTCGGGACATTGAATGGTATGTTCTAGGCCCTGGCCTTGAAGGTATCTCAGCGATTAAACGTGCGATTATGCGAGATGGTGCTATTGGTACCTGCTACTGCTCGGGCAGAACTTTCCTCTCCAAAGATTTCATTCACTACCAACCACATAGCAGCCCACGTGACCCCAATCACTCGGTCGCTATTATCGGTTGGGATGATACCAAAATCACTTCAGAAGAAGGCAAGCGTCCACCTCTTCCAGGTGCATGGCTTATTAAAAATAGCTGGGGTACCAATCGTGGTGACAACGGTTATTACTGGATCTCTTACTTTGACAAACATGCCGCTCAACACGTTGAGCTAGGTGCTGCTTCTTTCCGTAACATAGAACCTCTACGTTACAACAGCTTCTACTATCACGACTACCACGGCTGGAGAGATTCTCTGACAGAAGTTAGCCGTGCTTTCAACGCCTATACCGCAGAGAAAGACGAAGAAATCGTTGCAGCAAGCTTCTACACCTCGACCAATAATGTTGACTATACTGTCAAAATTTTTGGTCGCTTCGAAGATGGCCTCCTCCTTGATGAACTTGGTAGTTTAAGTGGCACGAGCGAAATCTCTGGTTTCCATACCGTTGATCTTGCCGAAGCCGTCAACATTAAAAAAGATGACAAATTTTATGTCTATGTCGAGTTCTCAAACGGTGGTCACGCTATCGACCGTACTTCGTACATTCCTGTTTTGCTCGGTGCTGACGAAGATAAGCCAAAGGGCCCAATCGTCACCTCTAAAGCGTCACCAGGAGAAAGTTACTACTACGATGGTAGCAGCTGGAAAGACCTTTACGATTACAAGTTTGATAACCCTTCATGGGGAACCTTCGACAAAACAGCAAACTTCTGCATTAAAGCTCTTGGAAAATAACCGATTGCTCTAGTAGATAACAAAGAGGGTGTTGCTTCTGGCAACACCCTCTTTTTGTTCCCATCTGAGGATAAATCAAACTTTGGTAAAAAAGAAATAAGAAATGTTCATCGTTTCTGTTCTGTTTAATACCTGACACTCAGAGGGGCTGGCGTTTGCATTTTTCCAAATGACAACGACCTTTTTCCCGCTCCCCCCTTCTTAGAAGAAGAGCTTCATTAAAAACCTTAATCTTTGAGGGCTTCCGTAACGCTTGCTTCTTCTTGTCGATCAAGCTTGGCCTCATCGTCTGCTAGGCTTGGACTTGTCGTGGCAACACTATTTGTCGGCGTGTCCCCTCCCTTTTTGTCCCTATTTTGGTCACTCGTATTCTCGTCTTGTAAAGTCGGTGGGTCTTTAGAAGCCATTGGGGGCAATAACTGTCCCCATCGCTTTAGCCGATAGGCACATATTCCATAATATGAGAGAAGATAACCAAGAGCTGCTACCGCTGTTGCAATGACAAGTGAGCCAACCCAAAGAGGCCACACAATATCCATAAAGGTCATCCAGTAGAACCTGATCCTTCTGAAGAAGCCGAAAACATCTGGATTCCTTAACTGCTCCCAAAATGTTGCCTCAATCTCTTCGAGACCTAGTATTCGGTTGCCAAGAACATAGCAAAAGCCAAAAATTGGTACGATCGTCGCCGGGTTAGAAATCCAGACAATCGGCAGGCCAACCGCTTTATTGGCACGAAACAACCAGGCAAGCAAAAAGACCAGTACCATTTGGAAACCGACCGTCGGAGTAAAAGTCACAAAAAGACCAATAGCAATACCGAGGGCTAGACTATGGGGCGGGTCGTCGGCGTGGAGAACTGTATGAAAAATATAGTACTTCAGACGATTATAATAATAACGCGCTGTCGTGGAAAAAAACTTAACCATTAGTTAGTTGCAATCTGCAGTGCTCAAGATTTCACAGGTAGCCGATCTTACTCTTCTCTCTCGCGTAACATCAATGGTAGGCAGTCGAGTTGTTAGTCGGCAAGAGCCATTTCTACAAAACAGCCGCTTAATTATACCATTATTTTCCCTAAAAAGTTCAAATAGCGTAACCCCAAAATGAAATTCCATAAACAGCAGAAATGAAAAATACCCGTTATACTTAAGAACCTGCTGGCACCACTTATGCTGACACCACCCTTTGGGGGTGCTTTTCATAAAGCTTTAATCTTTTCAAGTTACTTTTCGCTATTTGGACAGAAAAAAGCGCTTTTTGATTTGGCCTTCTTTGAGCTAATATCTCCTGATTTTATCGGTAAAATAGATTCGCCATCCTTTATGTTTCCATATCTAATGCTTTCATTTTTCGATATAAATTCGATCGATGGACCCCCAAAGTTTTCGCTGCCACCGAAATATTTTTATCCGATTTATCGATGACCTGCTGGATATAGCTTTTTTGAAAAGCAGCCGTTGCCTCAACCAATGTCCCTTGAATGCAAGAGACGATATCCCCACGAAAGGAACGGTCGGCTGCAGGGCCCATCGCCATTGAGAGCTCCTCGCCCGTGACGACTTTTTCCGACACAAGATAAGCGATCCTTTCCATTTGATTACGTAACTCGCGGACATTCCCAGGCCAGCGGTACCCCAACATGATCTCCTTTGCAGAAGGATCCAGAGTCAACGGTTCACGCCGAGCTCGCAAACAAAAACTTTGTAAAAAATAGTCGGCTAACAACAAAATATCATCTCCTCGATCTCGCAACGCCGGTATTTGTAGAGAAACAACATTGAGCCGAAAATAGAGATCTTCTCGGAACTTTTTCTCCTGAACCATTTGAAGAAGGTCTTGGTTCGTTGCAGCAACAACACGGACATCGGCATAAATTTCTTTAGCTCCGCCAACCCGTACAATCCGTTTGTCCTCAAGGACACGTAACAGTTTTGCTTGGCCCCCTAGACTCATATCACCGATTTCATCGAGAAAAATAGTCCCGCCGCTGGCAAGCTCAAACTTACCAGCGCGTGATTCAGCAGCCCCGGTAAAGGCCCCCTTCTCGTGTCCAAAAAGCTCACTTTCCAGTAAAGTTTCTGGCAGGGCAGCGCAATTGACCGCAATAAATGGTTCTTCACGACGTCGGCTTTGGTAATGAATAAGTTGACTAACAACCTCTTTCCCTGTCCCGTTTTCTCCCAAGACCAAAACGGCAAGCTCGGTACCAGCAACCTTATCGACGGTTGCTTGCAAACTTCTCATGACAGCAGACTCCCCAATAAGTGGCTGCACCTGGCTAGCCGCCTGTTGAGTAATTTGTTTCCGTGAGTTTAAAAGATGTTCACTCTGCTGTGTATTTTCAATGGCAATCACTGCATGGTCGGCGAGCTCAACCAATGCCTCTTTATCATGGTCGGTAAAGTCCCCTTGTTTTTTATTGAGGAGCTCAAAAGCGCCCAAGATTTTTTGATCCGATCCCAACAAAGGGACACACAAAATCGTTTCCGTATGAAAATCGTGTGCCTTATCAACCGAACGATCGATGTGTTCCTGCTCACCCTGTCGGTCGATTCGAACCGGTATTCCCTGCTGAACAACCTTACCGACGACCCCACTCTCGTCATTAACCCTTAGTTCTCCCCCTTCCACTCCTAGTGCTGGCTTTCCAACAAGTTGTTTGTTCGGTTTGTCCCATAAAAAAATGCTTGCTCTTTCGGCATCAAGTAATTTGGTCGCTGCGGCAGCCATTTGAAAAAGAAGAGCATCCATCTCTTGGGTCTTATTCCACTGAGCGGCGATCTCTAGAATCGCTTCGAGTCGGCTGATTTTTTGTTGTTGAGAGAGCTGGTACTGATGTTCTGAAATAACTTCTGATACGAGGTCGGCCAGAAGCCTTCCCTCTTCATGCCCAAATGGCTCCACTTTTTTCTTTTCAACCAACAACAAAAGTGGGAATGACTCACCACCAGTTAGTGGTAAAACCAACCAATTGTCCTCTTCTATGGGCTCTTCCTGATCGAGTGACTCCGACAAAAGGCTCCACGGCAAAGTCGGTGAAGAACCACCTTGTAACGGGACATAGTGGGAGAAATCTCCGTATTGACATTTAAGCCAATAAAGGCGTAATACATTCTCCTCTTGCTTGAGCACTTTCCCGACCGCCTCTAAAAAGAGGGGTAAAGATCGCTCTTTTCCGACGTGTCGGACGATCTTGGCGAAAAGTTGAAGGTAGACATCCGGTTTCTCGTTCGTAGAACGTTGCATAAGCTATCCTAAGGCTTTCTGTTTACTCGACTCGCATAACGCAAAGAGGCTTGGCAAACCAAAGTTATCTGCAAGACCCCCTTTGTCGTCATTTTATCGACACCCTACTATAGCAGGCTACCCGAGTTGTTGTCAATTTGACAACAACTCGGGTAGCCCAAAACTTTCTTTAAGAAGAGAGTTCTCTTGAAACCTTTTTTAAGTAAACACATTCTCAAAAGCGAAAAGAGAGGTTATCTTAGGAAAATACAATTTTTTGTTATGGTAAAAACGCTCGATAGGTCTCTCTATTCTCTTCATTGATAGTGCGTTGCTAAGAATTGAGAACCTGGCTATTTGGCGCAATAAAATATACCTGTCATGTTATCAGGAGAGAATTTTATGGGGTTGTTTGAAGGTAAGAAGGGCTTAATATTAGGGGTCGCTAACGACCGGTCGATCGCTTGGGCCGTTGCTAAAAAAGTGATGCAAGAGGGGGCCAAATGTGGGTTTACCCATCTTCCCGACAGACCGGAAGACGAGCGAAAAAAAAATCGCCGACGAGTGACCAAGTGCCTCGAAGAATCGGGGTTTGAGGCCGAATTTTTAGTTCCACTTGACGTTCAGAACGATGAAAACATCGAACAGGTTATCCAAACGGCGTCCGAGACCTTTGGAAAAATCGATTTCCTCGTTCATTCGATCGCCTTCGCAGATCGAGAGGACCTCAAAAGAGATACGGTAGAAACGAGTCGCAGTGGCTTTTTAATGGCAATGGATATTAGTGCCTATAGCCTTCTAGCCGTTGCCAACGCTGCAAAAGATATCTTTAATGAGAACGGATCAATTCTCACCATGTCTTATTTTGGTGGTGAAAAAATTGTTCCTGGATACAACGTTATGGGGGTTTGCAAAGCGGCCCTCGAAGCCTCGATGCGTTACGCCGCCTACGATCTTGGCCCACGTGGCATTCGTGTGAACGCCTTAAGCGCTGGACCACTAAAGACCTTAGCCGGTAGTGCTGCCGGTGTCGGTGAGATGCTCAAATTGTACGAACAAATGGCACCGAGTGGTCGCAATGTTACTCATGAGGAGGTTGGCAATAGTGCTGCCTATCTCCTTTCTGATATGTCTGGAGCCGTTACCGGCGAAGTCCATCATGTTGATGGCGGATACAACGCGATGGGTGCTCCCGGCCGCCTCCTCGATAGTCTTGAAGTAAACTAGTCGCTGAAGTGATTACTATTCTTAACTCCGAACAAGCTTAATTTTATCAATTGCTATTTGGAGTTCACGTTTGGCACGGCACTATTACCCTCCTCCACCCTTTTCCTCTTTCCCCTTACGCACTGTTCAAACTAATAATGAAAACGCCTCAAACGACCTATTCGCAAAAAGTTGCGATCGTTCTCGTCCGTTACAAACAGTGGTACCTTATCGGAAAGCGAAAAGTGGGATCACATCTTGAAGGATACTGGGAGTTTCCAGGTGGCAAAGTAAAGTCAGGCGAAAGCCTTGAGAAAGCAGCTCGTAGGGAATGTCTTGAAGAGACAGGCCTTTCCCTCACTTCGCTCGAGTTCTTTCATGAAGAAAAATCGATCGCCGAAGGTAAAGACCAAACCCTCTCCTTCTTTCTTGGGGAGGTCTCTAAAGAGTCGTTTGAAAAGACTCACAAAATTTCGCCAGACACAACCGAGTCTTCGTTTCAATGGGTTCCTAAAAAGAGTCTGCGAATTTATCCCTTTCCACCAGCAAATAGCGAAGTGATTGAAAAGGTTCAGCTTTTAAAAGAATCAATTTAAAACCTGACACCCCCTCGCCGATTACCAGAAGAGACGCCCAAGCCACTGAAACAGGGCTAAAAAAAGAAGCCCTATAACGAGCGGTGTCCCTCCAATAAATGTCCATTCGGGTTTCCCACGCTGTACCCGCCAAATTTGAGCAAGACGATACGGTATTTGAAAAAGAACAAGGACGAAAAAAAGAGTCCCAACCGGATGAAAGTACCAAGCCCGAGAAAAGTTACCATGAGCCATGTTTATAAAACAGCGGGTCAAACCACATCCAAGACAGTCAAGGCCGACCGTTGATTTGAAGTAACAGCCCGGTGGCAAAGGCTCAGTCACAAAAGGAATCAAAACCCCTTCTTCACCTTCTTGACGTAAGAAAAAAGCGAGCAATAAAATCGCGGTGGAGAGGAGTAATACCGTCTTGTGAGGGAAAAGAGGTTTTGCATTACCTTTGATCGGTTCATTGCTATGTTCGGCTACTGGCAGCTGTGGTGGAATCGATTGGCTTGGTACGGTCATGTTATAAGGTTGTATTTCAAGTAAAAAGAGTCATTCCATTACGGCCCCAAAAGGACAGAATAGCTTAGCTCTCTCTTTTAGCCTTCATTTTTTTGTGTTGCTAATTCTCGATACTGACCAAGTCTGCGCATGAAAACAGGGTGGTGGGGCACAAGTTGCAATGCCTTTTCAATCTGAGTTATTGCCAGAGGGTACTCTTTCCGGGCAGCATAAACGGCAGCCAAGGTATCTAGATAGTTTGCCCTATTCTCTGGTTGGGATTGGGCAACGGCGACCTTGGCTTTGTCAAGTGCTAGATCTAGGTCACCTTCTGTATTTGCAATGAGCCACGCCGACTGATTACAGGCGAATGCATATTCCTGCCGAGCCTCAATAATTTCGGTCCGAAAAGCGTTTATTCTGACAAGTTGTTCGAGTTGTTTCGATGCCTCGGCAGCCTTTTTTTCGTTCGTGGCGAGCATTGATTGGATTCGCTCTTTGACTTTGCTTTTCTCATGATCATGGTAACTTTGAAACTGCTCAATAAGGTAATCAGGATTCCGAGGGTCACTCTTCCATGCGAGCTCCAGCAAGTTTTTTTGATCTGCTTCTCGTTTTTCCTCTTTAGCGACGAGGGCTTGATAATAGTACATTTGGCCCTTGAGATGTTTTTGGTCCAGAAGGGCGATTTCAACTTTTCCGTAGCTTGTCTCACTCTCTTGCTTAAGTTTCTCAAAAACGGTCACCAGACTATCGGCCCCTTTTTGGTATTGTTGATGCTCATAATATATTTGGGAGCTTAAAACATGACTTCGTACAACGAGGTAGAGTTCAGAGGACTCATCATGAATAACCGCCTCGAGCTCTCTCTGAGCCCAGGAAAAGAGGCCCCATTCGTTTAGCAAAACAGCTAGCGATAATCGTTGATCGATAGAATCCTCGGAAAGAGAAAAAGCAATATCGGCGAATTGTTTGGTCTTCTCTTGATCGTTTTGAAGGTTGGTCGCTTCTGCAAGTTTATAAAGCAACAATGGTTCTCGGTGAAATTTCCCCGAAAAATTTTCGTACAACAGATTGTAACCCTCCCAGGACTTCATCGAGGCGAGCCAGTCCATTGTTATCATTAACTCTTCTGTTGTTGAATCGGTATACTGTAGACTTTGCCGAACATAAACAAGCGAGCGATTCTGTTGGTTATGGTCAACCAAATAGTTCGCATACCAACGGAAAAGGCGACGCATGAGTGGCCTGTTTGTCTCCTCGTGAGAAAGGGCGTAGGCATTTTGTTCGGCACTTAACGCTTTTTCCCAGCTCGCAAAATCAGGCTTGTTACTCAAAAGCCCATCAGCGTAAAGGCGGGCCCAGTTCGCCGCCACCCGGCCACTAATCCCAATACGGTTTTCTATTAGAAACGCAATTTTTTTGCGGTCCTCTTGAGAGAAATCCTTAAATGGATAGTCCAGAATCAATAATGCGGCCTCTTTCGAGACTAGCTCGCTCTCGTCAAAACGAAGGACTCGACAAAAAGCCTCAATCGCTATTTCAGGGCTCGTCTCCCGTATTCGGTCTAGGCGTGCCAGACGATTGTCAACACTCTGTTCTTTACAATTGCTCAGCAACTCTTTTAGGAAGACTGGATCATACGGCTTGATCCATTGAACGGTCATATTCTTCAAGAGATATCTGGAACGGAGAGCAATCTCGACATTTTCATGATGTTTCGATTGTTGCAATAAATCGAATGCTAAAATTCCTGCACGATGCAGTTCACTTTCTGCTGCCTCACGCACAACAAACTGCTTATGGCCCAAGTCTTGGATCAGTTTTTCAAGGCGTTTACGTTCTTTCTCCTGAGCCTCTTTTAGTTGTTTGCTTTTATCATCAATTTCTCCGAGGTTCTTTAAACTTATCTCTTGTGCTAAAAGAGATGCCGAAGATACAAAATTTAAAGATACAAAACAGAGTGAGGTAAACAATACAGCAGCCCAAAAGAAAGTAGCCCAAAAGCTTTGTATGTACCCTATCTGCGAACGGCCCGGTAAAGGCCAAGCTGATTGCCAGATCTGTCTTGATTGAATCGCCATGGTTTCTCCATCACCAAAATGAGGACGCAGGCCCCCGAATAGGGGATAGATCATTATAAACAGCCTCTGGCTATTAAAACAAGAAAATCTGGCTGTTTCTCTCAAGGTTTTATTACTCTGCCAAGAGAGCCATCCCTCTTTGAAAGCTAGCAAGAAGGCTCTTAGCTCTCCATCTTTTGGATATATTGTCGCAAGCGTTCGACCTCGTCTTCGATATGACGCAGCTTGAGCATGTTATCGATCCGCTTGAGAAGCTCTAGCTTGTTGACTGGCTTGGATAAAAAATCATCCGTCCCGGCATGCAGTGCCCGCTCGATATCACCTAATTCGTTGAGAGCGGTAACCATTAAGATCATAATGTTTTTTGTCTCTGGTTTTCCTTTCACCTGAGAACAGACTTCAAAACCGCTAAGTTTGGGCATCATTACATCTAGCAAGATAAGATCGGGCTGAAATTGTTCGATCTTGTCGAGGGTATCTTGCCCATCAACGGCAATGGCAATGTCGCAGTCGACCTCGCCAAGATAGGCCTCCATCAACTCGACGTTCGCTTGATTGTCATCGGCTATGAGGATTTTGGGTAATGTCATTATTCGTTACTGTGAACAGGATGATTCTTAAACTCAAGAGGGGTTTAAAGCAATAGCACCATTGTACGCAAAAGAAGAGTTAAAAGAAATGGCACCTCGGCAATTATTGCCAAAGTGCCATTGAATTGTCTGTAAAAATGGAGCTAATAAACAGTAGCTACTCAGCCCACTGCGCCAGCTCAAACAGCTACCGGCTCCATAACTGATTTAGGAGCTGGAAAATCTTGGCACAGCTCTTTGACTTCACGCCGAACTCGCTCATGAACGGCGGTGTCGGCGGTCGCTTTCAGAACTTCCAAAATCCAGGAAGCGACTTTTCGCATTTCGTCAGTTCCCATTCCACGAGTCGTCAAAGCTGGTGAACCAATTCGAATACCCGAAGGATCCATCGGTTTTCGCTCATCGAAGGGAATCATGTTCTTATTAACGGTAATCCCACATTGATCAAGGACCTCTTCCGAGATTTTTCCTCCAATACCCAATGGAGTAACATCGACCAGGACCAGGTGATTATCGGTTCCACCACTGACAAGGCGGACCCCTCCTTCAAGAAGCCTCTCGGCTAATGCTTTCGCATTTTCGATCACCTTGATACCATATTCTCTGAAAGAGGGTTGTAATGCTTCTTTAAAACAGACCGCCTTTCCAGCAATAACATGCATAAGGGGGCCACCCTGGATACCAGGAAAAAGATTCCGGTTAATAAGCTTGGTATGTTCTTCTTTGCACAAAATCAAACCGCCACGGGGGCCACGTAATGTTTTGTGTGTTGTTGTCGTTACAAAGTCCGCACAAGGGACCGGGCTGTTATGTAGGCCGGCCGCAACGAGCCCTGCATAGTGGGCCATATCGACAAAAAGCTTTGCCCCAACCTCGGCAGCAATTTCTGCAAAACGATCGTGAGGAATTTCTCTTGGGTAGGCACTCGCGCCAGCAACGATTAGCTTGGGTTTATGCTCTTTTGCCAAAGCAACGACCTGATCGAAGTCGATTCGATGGTCTCCTTCCGTGACTCCATAGCTGACAAAATTGTAGAGCTGGCCCGAAATATTCAAACGCATACCATGGGTCAGGTGACCACCATGGGCCAAGTCAAGCCCTAAAACGGTATCTCCCGGTTCGAGAGCAGTCAGGTAAACGGCAAGATTTGCCTGCGAACCTGAGTGAGGTTGGACGTTGACATGTTCGGATCCATAAAGTTCTTTAGCACGAGAAATTGCCAAATTTTCAACAACATCGACATGTTCGCAACCACCGTAGTAACGACGGCCCGGGTAACCTTCGGCATATTTGTTTGTTAAAATAGAACCGGCCGCTTGCATGACGGCGGTACTGGTATAGTTTTCACTGGCAATAAGTTCAAGCCCCTCTTGTTGCCTTACTGCTTCTTTTTGAATGGCGTCCCAAATATCGGGATCCTTCTGCTGTAAAAAGTCCATACCTAGTTCCTGCCGGGCCAACCCGTGCGATTAAGCGTTGAAATTTTTAAAGAACATCGATGTTAAGCCTCTATTTTCATGAAAATAAAAACCATCGTCAATGAGGTATTCGCCTTAAAAATGATTATTCACACGTTTCCTCAAAGAGATCTTCGTGAACACTAGGCCGATCATTGTTGTTGGCCAAAGGACTTTAGCCTAGGTCACCCTGCTCCCTCAGAGATACTTTAGCCTCCTTCAAAAAGCCCTTTCAAAAAAGCCGTTGCCCCATCCCATTGGTTAGCGGCCCCATAAAAATCGACCTCCATTTGTTTAATCTTCTTTTGATTTTCAGCAACCCGTGGGAGAACCGTGATTTTTTTATTGAGTGGAAATTGTGCCGATTCTCCTGCGGCCAAGGCTTGTTCGACCTCTTCACTAAGAAGATAATCGAGCAACTTCCTTGCCTGTTCCCGATGAGGTGCCCCTTGGATCACTGCCAATGTATTCGGGATAAAGAGAGTACCCATTTCATCTTTTTTCTGATCAAGATAGACAATCGCAACAGGGTGCCCCTTTTCAATTTCGACGATTGCATCGTCGGTATCTGTTAAGCCGAAGGCAAGTTGCCCGTTGGCGACGGCCTGAGCGACCTGTTTATTCCCCGCAAATACTTTGGCGTTCGCTTTTACATTTGTAAAAAATGTTTTTGCCTTTTCAGCCCCCCATTGATCAAAAAGGACGGCAGCATGGGTCGCCGTCGTTCCAAAAAGTGGTTTTGCAATTCCCCCTCTCCCCTTCCATTTTTCATTAGTAAGGTCGTGGATCGTTGTTGGGTATTCGTTTTCAGGGAGAAGGTCCGTATTGACAAGGTAGACCCGTGCCCGAGCAGCAATACCGTACCAGTTCCCTTTTGGTGAGCGATACTGAAGAGGAAAATTCTCGGCGAGCTCCGATTCATACGGATCGAGTAACCCTAGCCGCTCCAATCGCAACGTATGCAAGATTTCGTTATTCCAAAAAAGGTCGCAACGGGGACGATCCTTTTCTCGTTCGATTGCACTAAAAAGGCCGACCGTTTTTGTCGCCTCGGTATCGAATTTTGGACGAACAAGGAGCCCACTCTTTTTGCCATACCCATCTAAGATCGGTTTTGAAAACTCAGCATCAAGCGCCGTATAAACGATAACTTCTTCATCTGAAGGCTGTAAGCAACCACAAAAGGGAACAAGAAATAACAAACCGAATCCACAAAGCAAAAGGGACGGTAAAGAATTTCTTTTTTTGTTTTCTAAGAGATAAAGCATCTGGTAAAAACCTGTTGAACAAATTGTTTTCATTCCCGAACATTCCGGGTAATATTACTTTTAATAAGAGTCAGTGACAACTACCCATCAGTGTAGCAATTATTTCCTTATCGCAAAGTTTTTATGAATAGTTTTTCTGTAGTTCCCTGGATTATTCTCGGTAGCTCATGTTTTTTCGCGATCTTCTTTCAGAATCAAAGGCCCGCTAAACCGAAAGCATTCAGAGGCAAAACAGCAACCCAGATAGTCTGTTCTTCTCGGGCATATCCAGCGGCACCCAATATTCAGAAAGAACGTTCTTCTCAAGGGACAATCCGAAAACTCACAAGCAACCACCTTACCCTCTATACTGACCTTCCCTCAACTCCTGCAATAGACGACCTACCGCAGTTTTTTGACCTTGCGGTTCCTGAGTGGACAGAATACTTCCAGCTCCCTCCAACAAGGCTCGATCAATTTCACCTCACCGCCTACCTTATGAAAGACTCTCAAAGATTCGCAGAACAAAAGATGTTCCCTAAAACGTTACCCGACTTTATTGCTGGTTATCAGTTAGGGGATGAGATCTGGCTCTATGAACAACCGACCGACTATTATCGACGACACCTTTTGTTGCATGAGGGAACACATGGGGTCGTCAAATACTGTTTTGGTGGGGCTGGTCCCCCGTGGTATTCCGAAGGGATAGCCGAGTACCTTGCAACTCATACCTTAACTCAAACGGTTTCTGCAAGTGGTAAAGTAAAGCGAAAAATTTCTCTTGGCCAAATGCCAGACAGTAACGAAAAGTTTCTCCACTGGGGACGTTTTAAAATGTTAAACGATTCTAAGGAGAATAAAGGAGTTCGAAGCCTTGATCAGATATTCGCCTTCGATTCAAAAACTCACTACCGTGAGAACGACGCCTACGCCTGGAGCTGGGCTAGTGTCTATTTTTTCGAGAACCACCCCCTTACGCAAAAAAGTTTCCGAAAATTGGCTGCCAAAGGAAAAGATCGTTCCGCCAAATTTTCTCAACAGTTTCGAAAAAAGCATGCCAAAGAATGGCACCTCATTCAAGCAGACTGGAAAGTCTTTATAGACCACCTTGACTTTGGATACCAATTTGCCCCGATGGTAATAACACATCGAGAACCGACGACGATCGTTACGACCGAAGGCCGGGCGGTGATCGCCGCCGATCGGTTCTGGCAGTCGACAGGGCTAAGGTTAGAGGGAGGAAAACGCTACCGTTTACAGGCCAGTGGCCGGTACCAGATCGATACCCTGCCCGACATATGGTGGTGTGAACCTGGAGGGGTTACTCTTGATTATTATCGCCAAAGGCCCCTCGGCCAGCTAATGGGCATTTTAAGGCCCCTTAGCGACACCAAGATTCTTTCTGATCGTTCCACAAAAGAACGAAGAAAACATACAGACGAAGAAGCGAGAACCACCCTGCCCCCTTCGACCCTCTTTGTTATTGGAACCTCGGTCGACATTACCCCACAATACGATTCGATCCTTTATTGTGGTATTAATGAAAAGCCGAATCAGTGGCACGATAATCATGGCGAGCTACAAATCCTCGTTAGCCTGATCGAGTGAATGCTTTTCCTTTTCTTCTGCTTCTGCTGTTTGTGCTTTCGGCTGTTCAACTTCGAGGTCGTCGATTTCTTTACGAGCTTTTGGTAATCGGACTTGACGGATCTCGCAGAACCTTAGAATAGCCATCAGGACCAAGAGGATCCCCCAGGAAGGGATGGCATAAGGAAAATACAAAATAACTCCGACACTAAAACATGCCAATAGTATCGCCCAGATTGTTAACAATTTGGGCTTTACATTATCACTTTTGCTGCCACTTAAAATAAGAAACGTGAAAAATCTCCAATAAGGATAAGAGAGTGAACCAGCTATGGTTATTACCACAACGAGCGCAGAGGGTTTAATATTAGTATTAGAAATACTGGGCCCCTCTTTTCCAACATACAGAAGAAGGGCAACCCCCGATGTTATGAGCAAGATATCAATAATCCGATATTGAAATCTCCTCAAGTCATAATTTTGAAGATGATACATCGGATAATAAACCCAACGATACCGCTGGAGTCGGGCTATCATTAAAAGTGGAAAATAGAACCACGAAGTGTAAAAAGGAGAAAAGATCATAGTCATCCAATAGAATTCATCTCCTTCCAACGATTCAAAGTCGTCCCCTAAAATACCAAGAGTAGGCAGCTCCAAAAGTATAAAGAAATATAGGGACCATAAAAATAGTTTGATCGACATGGTGTGTGAGGTTCCTAAAAATATCCAACACCCAAACAGGTAAAGAACCCCCAGCTGCAAAGGAATTAATACCATAAAGAAAAATGGGACTACATTTAGAGATACAGCCTCCTGAACCTCAGCCCCCTTAATCAAGATATAAAGAGGGAACATAGCCAGATGTAGAGCCAGAAAAAGGCCCAACATAGGGAGGTGATGTGGCCGAATGCCGAGTCGTTTCGGTAAGAGAAAATCTAGCGATTGATGCGCCATATTGTTTTCCTAAAAACAGAACCACAAAAGGGCCATTCTCTGCCGAGCGATTCCCTTTATAATAGCAGATTCTTTTTTCAAAACAACCGATAACAGAAACAACAATGCCAATCCGACCCGAATATCCTCCTCGTGGCTTGTTCATTACTGGCACCAACACCGAGGTCGGTAAAACCTTTCTGACTGCTCTGTTGGCACGATTTTATACTCATAATGGTCTCACTGTCGGACTCTACAAACCGGCCGCCAGTGGTTGCCACCTGTTACCCGACGGGAGCCTGCTAAGTGACGATGCCCAGACGTTATGGAATGCTATCGGTCAAAGAGAGCCAATCAACCGAGTCTGCCCTCAAACATTTCAGGCCCCGTTGGCTCCACATCTAGCCGCCAAAGCCGAGGGAAAAACACTTTCCTGGACGACAATACAATCTGGCCTGACCTACTGGAAAGATCGATGTGATCTCATTCTCGTGGAGGGGGCTGGTGGTTATTTCTCTCCCATGGGAGAAGATCGGCTCAACGCCGATTTAGCCCATGAATTTGGTTACCCTGTGGCCGTTGTTGCACCCAATGAGCTCGGCGTAATCCACCAAACCTTGCAGACCCTTTTCGCCGTTGAACATTATCGTGGAGGTCTTGAGACAGGTGCTGTCTTTCTTAACGATCTCTCCCCTTCGAAAAATGACCTCTCGCAATCTGGCAACCTTCTGGAACTTTGTCGGCTACGCAGCGATCTACCGATCGTTCCTGTTAACCATGCTCAGACGACTCTTGACGACAAACGGCTACTTGAAATTATTTAACGGGTAGTGGTTAACCTCTTCATGTCGTTAATTTTTAAGCTTGCTTTTTGTTGAGACATCGTAGGCCATCGCGACTGACCAACAGTTGTCGTCCCCACCGATGACTTTCCAGTGAGGGAAAAAGACAAACGACTGATGGACGAGCTCAAACCCATTTTCAGATTGGTTCACCGATCGAATTGGATAAGTCCAAAGGTTCGTCGGTAACGAGCTTTCCCAATCGACTGTCACCCCCAACCAATCATCGGTAAAAGAAAAATTTTGTTGGCCGGCAAGATCGAGTTTGGTACCTAAATGGCCCAGTTTTTCACCCGTGCCGCTGTAAAAACTTCGATTGTCAAGGTCTGCTGGCAAACCGGCAAAATTGTACTCACTACCAAAATGAAACGATTCGTCTCCTGGCAAGTTTTCAAGAAGATAGGTTACCTCAATTTTTGAAGAACTCTCATAGAGAGTAACCCCTTTGGTCAAGCCGATTGTGTGACGATTCCCCT
Organism: Pirellulaceae bacterium; assembly: GCA_028066335.1. Classification (GTDB taxonomy): domain Bacteria; phylum Planctomycetota; class Planctomycetia; order Pirellulales; family Pirellulaceae; genus JALCBQ01. The sequence continues at coordinate 9,277 of JALCBQ010000031.1, read as the reverse complement.
GTAGACTCACTGCCGGTGCCGTCGTCGTCATTAGTAGCTGAACCTTACCTTCATCACACCGTTGATCGACCTGGTATTCATTCGTTATGAAGGTTAGCTCTGGAACGACTTCACCTGTTGTGATTCGATCAAGTGTCGTTCCATTCGGTAAAAAATAATCGACCATCCCTTTTCGGCGGTAACGATCGTACTGGAGGTAACTGTCTAAATTCTCTTCTTTACAAACAACACGGTCGTGAATGCTAGCGACGTCGTCCGTTTGGTTGTCATTGCTGAACTCTCTGATTTTTTCATGATAGACTTCAGGGCGACGATCGAGAGTAGCCAAAAGGTTATGGTCGATCGCCTTGAGATCCCATTCGTACCAATGGCCTCCTTCCGCTGGCGCTACGTAAAGGGCAAAATGGTCGTTTTCTATTTTAACTTCTTGGCGTTGATCAAAATTATAATCACCGAGGCAGATCGATAATCTCTGCCGATTTTCGACACGTGCTAAAATTTTGTCGGCTGCAATTAAATGTGAATAGACGCTATTTCGTAAATGGGGTAAATAGACTCCACCAAACGCGCCGTGCCAATAACCACAATTACATTGAGCTTGGTAGAGATGATCTTGCGCCGTTTTAAGCTGTTGATAATGAGACACATTGCTTATAACGCCTTTATTACAAAGTAATTTTTGCAAAAGAAGGCTCACCTCTTGCATACGTGCATACATCTCACTTGACTCAGGGTATTTAATCTTAAAATTTCTCCAATATCCACCACGAAGTCGATGGCGGTTATTCTGCAAAAATGGGATCGTCTTTTGTTGCTCTCGGAATTTTTCAAGTTGCTCTCCTTCGTCAGTCGGTAATGCCCACTCGGTCATCTCACGATAACTTGCATCGGGAAGGTAGATCGTCCCTTTGGAAGAAAAATTCTCGGCCACCTTTTTAAGGGTCGTCGTCTGGAGCCAAGAACGATTTTCATGAAGTGCCGTAAAAAAACGTTCAAGCCAACGGTTGTCGTAAACATGTTGTTTGGTCTTGGGCCAGGTGCCAAATTTTTCCCCATCGTCAGCAAAGACGGCAAGGGTCGGATGGGGGCGTAACGAAAGCTCACGTAGATGGTCGATCGTTACATGAGGTTCGGCAAAAGGGATTGCATATCGGAGAGGCTCGGAACCGGGGAAAACCTTGACTGTTTTTGAGTTCTCTTCGGTCAGATAATAACCGTCGAGAGCCTCTTCGGCCAACCCGGCAGAACGAAAATGAAAATCGTCCAAAATCAAATAGTCGACCCCAGACTCGGACAAATCTTCGGTAAGGTTTTGCTCCCAGACCCGCTCGGCCAACCATAGCCCCCTAACTTCTGTTTTGAATGTCGACTCAAGGTGCTTCTTATACTCTTTGATTTGTCCTCGACGATCAATAGAAGAGAGCATCGTTAGAATCGGTTCGTAAAATCCCCCCCCGATAATTTCAATCCGTCCCTCTTCGACCAGAGAACAGAGACGAGAAATGTATTCAGGGCGATTTTTTTGAAGCCACTTTAAAAGAGAGCCACTCGTATGGAGAGAAATCGTTAACGACGGAAAGTTTTCAAAGACCTCTAAAAAAGGGAGGTAACTATCGTCGTACGCTTGCGCAAAAACCGAGTCAAAATTACCAACAGGCTGGTGATTATGTAAAACAAGACAAAGATCGACAGGATATTGCATTGTGGACTTCTACAATGAGTGTTCTTTAAAAAGGTCGAAGCGAAGCGGCCGCCTCTTCGGGTGCAACCGGATTAATAAAGCACCCACTGCTCCATTCAAAACCGGCGGCAAATGAAAGGCGAGGAAGGACCTCGAGGTGCCAGTGGTATCCTTGGTACAGTTTTTCCTCAAATGGAAAATTCTGTAACAATAGATTATACGAAAGATCCTTTTTTTTATTCTCCAGACGGTTAATCAGGCGACGGGTAAGGGTTGCCGCTTCATGGAGAAGATTTTCTGAGGAGTCTTCAAAGGAACGCTCACCCTCCTTAGGGACAAGCCATGTCTCGTAAGGAAAACGGCTAACATAAGGACAAAATAGCAGGAAATTTTCGCTCTCACTGATTTTTAGCTTTTCCTGAAACAATGCCGTCGATTGCAATTGAGAGAAGTAATCTCCTCGTTCACCTTTGGCGATTATTTTGGCGTTTTTAATCCTCATGTCAACATAATTAGGAACAAATGGCAACGCGATAATTTGACAGTGAGCATGTTGAATCGAGGCACCTGCCAAAGGTCCAACGTTCTGGAAAACCTGAACGTAGACAATTTCTTCTTTTTCACGAAAATGAAGAATTCGATCCCGAATGCCATAAAAGGTCAGGCGTGCCTGATCGTCACTTAACTCGGAGATCGATCGACAATGGTTGGCCGACTCAATAAGAATCTCATGGTATCCATGGCTAGGATTCGAGTTCAAGACCGTTTCAGAAGTAAATAAAGAATCCCCTTCACTGACATGCTTTGAAGAACTTTGCACTGAGGGATATTTGTTCGGAACGACCCGTATCGACCAATCTTTTTCATTGACGTCCGTTAAGACCCCCTGCCCATTATAAACAGCTGTTGGAGTTGGAGTCTCATCCTCCTGACCACGGCAAAAAGGGCACTTTTTTCCATCAGGAAAAGTCTCGGGCAATGGATACTCTTGAGGGCGGTTTTTTCGTTGCCGTGCAATAACAACGGTATGGCCCGTCAGTGGATCGTATCGAAATTCCGAAGTGTCTGCCGTTTCCATGAACTTTATTTTGTTTGCTACCTTCAAGGAAAAAGATCTTGTCGCTACTTTTCATTACTATTTAAAGAGGCTTATTTAAAAGTGGTTTGTTCTTTTTTAGAAACTGCATTTGCGCCTGTGAATAAGCTTCATAATATTTTGCCGCACTCTGCTTCCACGACCAGTCTAGAGCCATTGCATGGTCGACAAGGTTGTTCCAAATCTCCCCTTCTTGTTCGGGCTCCCAGATACTCAAGGCCAGTTCCAAGGTCTTTTCCAAAGCTTCGCTACTATGAGGTGAAAAACCGAAACCATTGGGTCGATTTTTATGATCCATTACTTTTTGGGCGTTTGATGAGTATGGAACAATCGTGTCGGCTAAACCACCTGTCAAACGAACGATTGGTAGCGTTCCGTAACGCAAACTGTAAAGCTGGTTTAGGCCACATGGCTCGTAGGCGCTTGGCATTAAGAAGAGGTCAGCGCCTCCTTCGATTTTGTGGGCTAATGTCTCATTAAAGGTCAATTTTGCCGATAACTTATCAGGATAGCGACGTGCTAAATCTTCGAGTGCCTGATGGTAATGGGGCTCACCCGTTCCCAAAAAGAGCCACTGAACAGATTTGTCGCGAAGCCACTTTGGCAAAAGATCCAACACAAGGTCGAGCCCCTTTTGATCGGCCAAGCGACTTATCATCCCAATCGTCGGTACCGAACGATCTACCGGTAATGAAAACTCTTTTTGGAGATCGTCCTTACATAATAACTTTCCTTGCCGGTCCTCAGCTGAGTAATTAGCGACGAGGGCGTTGTCAGTTTCTGGATTCCAAATACGATAGTCAATTCCATTAACAATTCCGCTGAGCGTATTTTGTCGAAACTGTAATACTGTCTCAAGTCCACACCCAAACGCCTCTGTTTGAATTTCTTCGCTGTACCGAGGGCTAACTGTACTAATCCAATCGGCAAAGACGATCCCTGTTTTTAAAAGGTTTAGGTTGCCATGAAATTCCATCTGTTGCCAGTTGAAATATTTCCAGTCGATCCCTGTCAGGGCCATATCCCAATGCCAGAAACTTCCCTGGTAGGCGAGGTTATGAATTGTCTGTAGCGTGGCACAGTCTTTGAAAACCTTTTGAGCGTTATACTCGATTTTCAGTAGGGCAGGCAACAATCCGGTCTGCCAATCATTACAATGCAATAAATCAACTGGCTCATCAAGAAGGATGAGTGCCTTGGTAACAGCGCGGCAAAAAAAAATGTACCGCTCACAATTATCGACGTAGTCGACACCACCTTCCCGATAGAGAGAAGCTCGATCGAAGTAACGATCATTCTCAATAAAATAGATTGGTATCTCGGTCGCTGGAAGGGTACTTTTATAGACCGTTGCCTGACTTTTTCGGGTCCCGACCTTCACAGAAAAAGAGAGATCAGTTGCCAATAGTGGCGATTGTTCCTCTCGGTTGGACCCTAGGTTTTCGGCAAAATATTCCCGGGTCGTCCGATAAAGGGGCATGAACAAAATTGGTTCAATTTGTGATTCGCCAGTACGTTCTTTTGCAAGTTCTTTCGGCAAAGCCCCACACACGTCTGCCAAACCACCCGTTTTAGCAAAAGGGGATACTTCACTGCTAACGAGGCAGACTTTCATTTTTTTCGTGTCTCCTGTGGCGATATTGGACACGACAGCCCAAGGAGGGAACTCATTAAATTACGAATACAGTCTACCAGAAACTCCGGGAATCCTTCCACAGATATCAAAACAAAAAGAAAGAGGATAAATAGCGGCTGGAACAAGCCGCTTCAGAATCCAGTTCAAGAATTTCTCTCTACACCCCAAGTGGGCGGTCATACTCAAAGTTTGAAACTCTGCCTTGGGTAGTTTTATCGTCGATAGTCCCGCTATTTAGGCAATCTACCTTAAAATTGCCTGTTATACCTGTTGTGTTGCTTGTAGCTCTTTGTGTTACTTTTTAAAACCAGAGTTCGTCTTCTGTCGAAAGAGAGGATAGAGTTTTGTCTCCGTCTCTTTTCAAAACAAACAATAACGGCGCTGCCGCATGTCCCTTTTTTCGACTCTTTTTCGATCCCCTTCACAGCCACGAATCATCCGATCGGGTCGAAATCGAAGAAAAAACAACGACCTTTCACCCTCACCTTTTTCCGATGGTACGGATACTGTCCATTCGACTCCATTCACAAATCGTTGGCAGCAGCCTCAACCATTCCCTCCTCACCGACTGGCAGCAGAATCTCCCATAAACCAGGATACTGAAAAAAAGACCAAAAGACATTATCCCGCACTGAGTTATTGGCAACGATCCCAGCAACCACTTTTGAGCCTGCTTTTTATTGCCCCACTTCTTTTTTTCTATGAGTTGAGTATCCTCCATCAGAGCGATACCGTTCGAAATGGTGTCGATTTATGGCTTCGCCAAGGTCTCTCCTCGATCGGCCTTGGTCACTATTACCTACTCCCTTTGCTCACCTGTCTTGTCCTGCTTGGCTGGCACCATATTCAACACCATCGATGGAAAATTGATAGGGTAACGACCCTTCTTATGGTGACCGAAGTTGTCTTGGCAAGCCTCATACTCCTTGGTATTGCGATTAGTCTACGTAGTTGTTTTGTCACCTCAGAGGTGGCTACATCTGCCACTTTACCTGTAGAATATTCGGCCTCCGGGGAAACCTCTCCAAAGCCATTGTTGACAAATATCCATACGTCTGCACCTTCGAAAGGGGGCGGATTTTTCCCACAACAGCTAACTGCTGTAACGACCTTTTTAGGGGCCGGTATTTATGAAGAATTTTTCTTTCGCCTGCTATTGCTGCCAACATTTTTACTAATAGGTCGGTCGTTACAACTTGGCTTTACGGCCAATCTTCTCTGGGCTGTATTTGCCGAAAGCCTCCTTTTCGCGGCGGTGCATTATCAGATTGCTATCCCTTTTACCACTGATGTTTTATTCCCTGAAGGGTACCTTTTTGATTGGTATGGTTTCACTTTTCGTTTTTTGGCAGGTCTTTATTTCTCGGCTCTTTTTTTGGCTCGTGGCTTTGGCATTGCCGTCGGCGTTCATGCCTGTTACGACATATTAACCCTCCTTTATTAGGCAAAAGCCTCCCTCTGCCTCTGCAATTGTCAAGAAAAATCGGGGCAGTTTGACCAAATTAAATTTTTTTATCTGACGAAATATATCGCAATTAAAATAGTAGACTTAACTTATGTGGGGAAAGTCTACTCTCCTTTTTCAAAAGGAAAAAAAGAAATAACCGATAAACCTTGACCCAGGTTTTACTATCTCAGGCAAAAACGACCTTGCTTCCTTCTGGCCAAGTGCGTACGATTGTTTGCCGACAAAGATTTCGCAAGAAAGAGAAGGCCGAAGCCACTAAATCATTTTAACTTACTGAAACTTTAACAGGATCGACAACGATGCTACCCTTTGTGGAAAAACAGAACCATGCTCTCCGTACGACCCAAAGTATCCAAACTCATCTATCGAATTTATAATCGTTCGATTCATCCTGAGCTTTTTGAAACGCTCGGCCAGCGGACAATCAAACGGGCCAATTACACCGTAGATGTCGGCATTACGAGTGCTGGACATTTTGTCCAGTGGAAATCAAAGAATAAAATCCTCACCGAAGTTTCGAGCCTCAACACCCAACCGTTACCAGTAACCCATTGTCTGGCGGCTCACTCTTGGGGTGGCCGTATCTCTCGCAATGCTCATTACCGACTGGGTGACACCTACACCGCCGATTGTCACCTTGAGGTGATCGACCCAATTATTTTCTGGAGCCTTCAGTGTGAACTCATCCAAGATAGCCACACCGAAGGGATGTTTCATTCATTTCTCTCGGGAAGTCGTGCCGACCTGGGTGCCATTAGTTATATACATGTCGACTCCAGGAGCCATTCGATTTTTGTCCAGGCCTTTCACACTTTTCCCGATGACAATGTTATTGTCAAAAGCGAATCGTCTTTCTCGGTTTAGCTCTTCTTCAAAGATCCCAAAGTCGTCTCTTCAAATTTCTCTCTCTTGAGTAGAAAAATCGGCATTGTAGGCCGACAATAATTTCAGCCCTAAATACCAATGGACCGCCTCTTCAAACCCGACAGGGCGTACCGCCTGAGAGATCGGTAACGAATAGACCGTTCCACTTTCTTCAGCAACAGTAAAAGCACCCTCTTCGTGGTAGTCTGCCAAAACGACTAAATAAATCTGATCAAAAAAGCTCCCAATAATCGAGCCCTCGGCACTGAACTGAATCTGACGAGTCTCAAGAGAATGGTACAACTTCTCCACCCGCTTTTGTTGATCGATCGTCAATGTCTCATGGCGCAGGCGGTAAATTGAGGGATCTTCGACATGAAAACCGGCGAAAATCGCAAATTGATCTTCTGCAGGCAATCGCGACAAATCGACAGAAAAAGTGTGGCAATAAGGGCCGACGATACCTGTATTGGTGTATTGATTTTCACCTAACGAGTAGGTGTATTCTAATAAAAAGCATTCGACCGGCTCAGAATACCCAGGCCAAAAAAGGGCCTCCTTTTTTACGAGACGTGTTTTCTGGGGGGCCAGCCCCATTTGGGCTGGCAGGGCCAAATATTCACATAGCTCGCCTTCAGCTTTGGCCTCAGGTGTTTGAAATTCTTCTGGCAATTTATTAAGAACGCCAAGTTCTTCAGCGTAGGCAAGAATCCTTTTTCGGACAGCGCCATCTTTAACCAAGTGACAAAAAACCTCAAGACCTGCACTATCACCAAGAGCAAGAAGTGCCGAGGCGGCTTCGGCCTGAAGTCGGCGGTGCTTTCGCGATAGTAATGCTTTGAGTGGCTCGATCGCCTCTTTGGCCCCCATAAGGGCGAGTGAGTCAGCCAATGAAATCAAAATAGCAATCGAACTATGGACTTGTTTTTCAATTGTCTCATATTTTTCCGGATTAGGTGGCCGTTGTTCAATAACAGCGAGGGCATCAGTAAGCTGATTTAGCATCCCAACCAATGTTGCAACCTCCGTTCGGGCAGGGTGGCTACTGGTATAATTTTGCCGAACGAGAAAGTTTCCCAAATCGAGGACGATTGAGCCCAAGAGAGGATCGGCTAAACCTTCTAAAATCTCTGGATACAAAAGGAGGCTACGGGCTGGCTGATTCTGTAAAAAAGGAGCGATGGCCTGCCCTATTTCTTGTTCGGTATTGGGCGGATCAGCGACGAACGTCTTGGCGAACGCTTTGATGTCAGCCTCACAATACGACTGGGCGAGAATCATTAACAAGAGATATCGAACAGCACTATTACTACCGAGGTGGAAATAGAGTGAAACGAGTTCATGACGCAACGCAGCGGCGAAACCGACGATAGAACTGGAATCGTCTGAAGCGACATGGCTAGAAGAAAGATCGTTACCGGCTTGGGCATTTGAAAGTCGTTTTTTAAAAATCTCTTTTATTCGAAAAAGTATATTTTGCAAAGCAGCCGCCAAGAGATACTCTGCCTCACGATTGCTTACTGGTGAGGGCCGCTTGCGCAATTCTCTTACAAGCTCATAGATTTCATTCTCCGTCCCCTTTTGAATCCAGGCCGCTTTTTGGAGCCGCTCTCTTTGTGCTTGCTCATCTTGGGGCAGGTTGTCTTCGTAGGCGGCTAGAAATGTTTCTAAAGGTGACATATCTCTTTTATATTCTCTACAGATTGCCGGCTCTTCGGCGAATGGAAATCAATCATCGTCCACAAAATTCCCAATTATAGGGCAAGGTGGTAGAGGGGCCAATCGGTTACCTCTCTTCTTTTTGGGATCGACAACGGGGCTCTTTCCTATTTACGACATCCTTATCTGTAAAATGGATTTCAAAGCAAGATTCACTTTTTTTTATGCCATGCAAAATGGATCCCCGGTTGGCGCCCCTCTTTATAGACTGCAAATAATGACCTGTTTTATACCCGACAAATTGTAGATTATCCGAAGCCGCCAATTTGTCAGAAAAACCTTACCTCGGGGCAACTCCCCTTATCAAAATAACACTCCTTAGAGTGGTGAGGAAAATGAAAGGCAGTTCTCCTCTGTTACGGCCATGTTTTTTGTGGTTTTCTCGTTATTTTGCACCATGATTACCCTATTAATCGCTAGAAATAGAGTCATTTTTTCTAGTTATATTGGGGTATTTATGCAATCAGCGTTCCATAAGAATGACCCTTTGGCTTATATTTCCTGAAAGATATTTATTGACTCTTTGTCAATTCCTGATATATTTTCCCATATGGAGTTGTGTTTCGTCAATCAAGGATAATGTTCAATGGGTGTACAAGAACGTCGACAACGTGAGTTTCAACAACGAGAAGATCAAATTTTACTCTCGGCGAGAAAGATCTTAGCCAACCAAGGCTATCTGGGTCTAAATATGGACAAAATCGCCGATGAAATCGAATACGCCAAAGGGACTGTATACCAACACTTTTCGTGTAAAGAAGAGATTATCATAGCTCTAGCGAATGAAACGCTCCTAAAAAGGAGTGAAATGTT
>JALCBQ010000030.1:13580-25922 GCA_028066335.1 Pirellulaceae bacterium | reverse complement strand
GAAGATAGAAAGACCCAAAAAAAGAGAATTGAAAAAGAACTTATAAGGGGGATAGCTTTCCCTATTATTCTTCTTTATCTTTGGCGATGGTGCTGCTGATTTGGTTTGCCTGGCCAAGGTTACTTCCAAGGTCGAGTTGCAAAATTCCTTCAGCTGTCGTTAAATGGATCGTCCTTGGTGAAATTTGTGAAACAGTCGCCTCAAAGTCGTCGATTTTTAAAGTGTCACCTTCAAAAAGAAGGAAGAGTTGTCCTGAAGTTCTTTCTGTAATCCAAGCCTGTTTTCTACCACTGACTTCGGTAATACCAGTCAAAAACGTAAATGGTTTGCGATCAAATCTTTCGACCTCTCGAGTTACAGTCACCTCGGGCTTTGGACGCTCAGAGATCCGAACAGAGACCGTTTGCTCAGCACTCATGGCAGGAAGGCCATCATCGGTTACACGGATTTTGATTTCATATTCACCGATATCGGGGAGAGCCCAAAAAAGGTCACCTGTGTCCGGGTCGAGGTGAATCGCTTCGTTAGGGATGCCCTGATCTTTGAAATTGTCGGTAACGAGGTGGTATTGTAGGTTGTCAAGAGGATTCGGGTCGTTGGCCTCGACGGTGAACTCAACGATGTCGTTATAGCCCGATTCTCTTCGAGTTCGAATGGTCGGTTTGCTGTTCATGGAAAACAGGTCGCGTCGGAGAACACTCTCTTTGTAATCGGCGAGAGAATCTTTTTTCAGTCGTTTGAAGGGTAGACTCTCAAACGGTTTATTTTTGGGGTTATCTTGGAAAGCGACGACATCAATTTGAAGCTTGAGGTCATAGAGCTTGGTCTCTGTGATAGGGGAGATAGTCATACTCGAAATACGATGTAAGTGATCTACCGAGTAAAACTGATATAAAAAGTGAACGATTTGCATCGGTGTTCCCGAGGCACTAAGGCTAAAACCGTGTCTATGGTAGAGGTTCTTTACCTTTTGAGATTTTTGACTTTTAATATCGACTTCACTCAACTGGATTCCCTTGTCAGCAAGCTCCAAGAGCCACTCTTGATAAGCCGATCGTGCAGCCGACTCATTGGAGGTGAGGGCCCTCTTTCTGAGATCTTTGAGAATTTTCTCAGCTTTTTTACTCTCTTTAATGGTCGCATTGAGGGCATCAAGCTTTTTCTTCTCCTGCTGGGCTTGACCGGTGTAGAAAGAGAGGTAGCCCGAGGTCGTTGTGTGGAGAACATACCCACCCGCCAGTACAGCTAGGGTAAGGATTACTGTTGTTAGGATTTTTTCTCGTTGGTTCATTATTCTCGTCTCGCTTCCAAGTCCGATTTCTATTTCTCTTTTATAGATTTTTGTGTTGTTGTTTTAGTCACTTTTGTGTTTTTCTTCGGTAGTTACCTCTCGGTATTATCATCTGTTTCTTGGGCGGAGCCCTCTTTCTCTTCCTTTTTCTTATCGTTCTCTCTCTTTTTAGAGTCTTTTGAAGCTTTCTTTTTTTTAGTCGATTTTTTCTTCTTAGGCATCAACGGCGTACTCTCAATTTTGATTGTTTCATTAAACCGCCATGGATAGATGAGGTTGTCATCATCTACGTAGGTCGCCCCTTTGCTTTCGACAACATAACCTTCCCCACTCAATTGCTTTTCAATCATCGTGACCGTTTTAGAATGGTCGGCATAGCCACCCAAAGTAACTTCGGCACCGATTTTTTTATCTTTTGTCTTGAAAGAGAGGTTGTTAATGAGAACTTTTTCTTGAGAAGGTATTTTGTCAACGATTCGATCCCACTCATCTAATAGCGAAATGTCGCCGGTAGAAAAGCGATCCATTAATTCGATCTTCGCAAGGGTTTTTTCGGCCTCTTCAAGGTTTTTTTTGTTCTTGTCGATTGTTGCTTTTCGGAGGCTTGCCAGCGAAGAATAGCTCCAAATCTGATATCCCATAAAGGAGCCATAAATGAGTAGAAGACAACCTGCAATAAGGCCAAGGGCAGTCCCTACCTTCTTTTGTTGTAAGTTCTGGTCGGGAGCCTTACGAGGGTTGAGAAAATCAATCGTCGCTTTACGGTTTTTGTGATCGCCGACAAGCATGCCAATAAGTGAGGTGAAACGACCAGAAGGTTGGGGAAGCTCTTTTTTGAGTTTGGTCGAAATCTGTAAGTTGGCAAATGGATCGACACTCCCAATTTCAGTTGAGAGAACCTCTCTGAGAAGCTCTTTGAAGTCGGCATATTCATCGGGAAGGCCACAGAGTAAGATCTTTTCGACCTCATAGCCGTCAAGGAGGTTCTGCGCTGAGGCTGTTGTTCTACGAATTTCGTTGAGGAGAGCCTGGTTTTCGATAGCAGTTTCAACACCAGCAGGTAATCGGAAAGTCCGCATCAGCACGATTTGATCTTTACTGAAAATCGTGAGATCGACCTCATCACTTTGAATATCGACGACGAGCTGGCAGTTTGCTTCGAGAAGTTTTTGTTCACGAAGAACATTTGCCATCGCGTAGGGGCGTAGGGTGACATGATTAGGGGTCACACCAGCATCTTCGCAGATCGTATGGATTTGTTTGAGAAATACAGGGGAGATCGCCGCTGCAAGGGCATAACTGTTTTCGGTACCCTCTCCAGAGGTATTACCTTGATCAATAGGGATAAAATCAAGCGACCAATCTTTACCTAATGCCGAAAACTCGCGCATCGCTTGAAAAGCGACGAGGTCAGGTAGTTCGGATTCGGGGGCAGGGGGGAGAGTCAATTGGCGCAGCTCGACACTCGCTCGGCTCAGGGCAATAAAGGTCTCGGCCTTTTGAATTTTAAGGTTTCTCTTTTCGAGCTCCTCGGGGATTCGCTTTCGTAAAACTTCGACAAGGGAAGATGACTCTTCGGAATAGAGGTCGATCGCAAAGGCGTCATCTACCTTGAGTTGGTTTCTGCTTTTTCGAGCAACGAGGAGTCGAGCCTCTGTTTCGTCCCATTCTAGTGCAAATAGTTGTTGTGCCATAATATTTTTGTCGTTTTAAAGGGGGAGGTAGTCTTCTAATATATTTCTTCTTGCGCTTTCTGTTCTACCTTAGTTGTGGTAATACGTTCTTGCCAGAAATAATCAATAGATTTCGATCGGTTTTTACAGGAAAGGTGTGTTGTAGGAATTAGTAGGAATGAAAGGGGGCAACGTGTGGCGAATAATAGCGACTTCCATAAGAGGTTTATTCTTTGTAGGAGGAGACTGATCTAATAACCTTGGGTCGAGATTGCCCCTAGCTCATCTAGGGAAAACCCTCGTCCAAGGTGGGTGACGTTTTGTAACGATAAAATTCGGGGAAGTTCTTCAGAACGATCCAAAACAAGGATGACACGATGGTAACCGACTCCATCGTCAAAAAAACCGACGATTTGGGTCTTAAAGACCGAGCCTTCAGCCGTAATATATGGAACAAATTCCTTAAGTTGGTCAAGGGTTACAAGCCCTTGTGCATAGAGCCAAGCGATCGAGTCGCCAGTGTTAAGATCAAGAAGACCTTGATCGAGATTTTCTCGTTCACTAAGGACCAGGTCGACAAGCTCTTCATCGGCGCCAGGAATCCCAAGCAGGACCGTTCTAGGAGCCTCATTGATATTGATACGACCAATGATTTTTTCGTCATCAACCGTTGTGAATTTGTCAAGAATGTCGCCTAAAAAGAGGGCTAGTGTGATTTCATTTATTGGCGAATCCAGTACCGAATCTTCGTCTTCATCTTGAAAACGGACTTTGGTTTTCAGGTTGGCAAGGTCAAGAACCTGCTCAAAGGTATGTTCGGCCGCCTGGGTGAAATCGAGTTCACCTTCGGCGGGCCCACTGGCCGAATCCCCGGATTCGTCGAATGGTCCGTTTTGACGGTAGGCAACGACAAAAGTTGCCAGTTCCTCGTCAAAAGTGGCTTCGATTATTTGATCGTAAAGCTCCTCAAGGTCTTCATTATTCAGGTTCACCCTCGGTTCACCTGCCGAATTGACGTTTTTTTCAAAACTATGAAGGGTAAGATAAGCTGCCCATCCAAGTGAGTTTTCTTCGTTATAAGTAACCTCACTATCGAGGTAGTCAAAGAGCTCTTGCGCTTGCTGAGATTCCTCAAAGGTGTCGATTCTACCATTGCGGTTGATATCTTTCCCGAAAAGAAGTTGAGGCGTCACCCCTTCGATAAGAAGCATCTCTTCAATAGATGTTAAGTTCCCGTTGGGTGGCTGGTAAGGTATTTCTAGCGATCCGTAGTAATCGATTTCAGCACCAAACTCTCTCGGTTCATCATCAGGGTCGATCCAATCCATGATCGAATCGGCTGCCTCTTCAGTCATGCCGGGAAGGTTTAAAAGGAGGTTTCGGCCACCGTTTTCTTCACGGGAGTCAGCGACCAGTAGAAGATTGAGATTGAGTTTGGCCGATTCATTTTGTAAGCCGTAATTCAGAACTTGTTCGTTGAAACTATCTTCTGCAGCATGCAAGATTGTAAACCGTGCTGATTGTGAGGAGTCTTCTTGAGTAACGGCAATCCCTTGCATGATATCGGGGCTGTTTTTTAGTGGGTCTTCCTCTTCGTCGTTGATAATCCCTTCCGATTCATCGAGGTATCGGTCACGGAGGTAAAGCTTTAAATAATCAATCCCGGAATCGGTTAAAAGCCGGGCTTGAACTTGTCGACTCGAAATTTTGCCCGCTTCATTCTCAGTGACACTCCAGTCGGCGTAGGTATAGGCTAATAATGAGAGGATCGTTATCATTACCAATACAAGAATCAGTACAAAACCTTCTCTCGGCTTTGCATACGGGCGTCGAAATGCCCCTTTTCTTTTGTCTGTTGGTAGAACTCTCATTGGAATATCTTGACCAGATAATGGGTTTTAATGGTGTTATGAAAATGTTGTGTCGTGAAAATTAGAGCAGTAGTTGTTTTTCGGTTTATGAACTAAAAGGTTTAGAGTTCGGTCTCTTCTTCAACAGGCTCTGCTGTTGGTAAATGGACAATCAGTCGGTAGACGTGGGGGCCTTCCAGAAGATCGTTCTCATAACGAGAAAATTCTTCAGAGCGACTCCCTTTTTTTTCGTCCCCTTCCTCATCGTATGGATCAAGAGCTATGGTGATTTCAACAGCCATAGGGATTGTTTTAGTTTCTATCGAGTTCCAGTCTTCGAGCCATTCTTCTCCATCAAAGTAACGGAAAGCAAGGTGGGTAACTTCAGGGGCGATATAATTTTCTTGGGCTTGCAAAAGGCCTGAATCGGCCGTCGAGGTAACGATGACATGGTGCATAAGGCTATCGATTTCGCGTCGAATAAGGCCGTGGCCATCTCCACCATCTGTCCTTCCAACAGATCCATAGGATTGGCTCATTTCAGGATCATATTCAGTTTCAGAAAGATTGAGTTCAATTTGCTCATTCTCTTCGAAGAGGTAGTAGGCGACGTTTTTTGTCGTCGACGATTGTGAGACGACACCAGTTTGTTGATCGTATTGCATGCCCGATTGGTATTCTTCGAGGCGGGGAGAACGTGAGATTTCAATTTTTATTTTATTCGGCGAACCGAAGAAAATACGGTTTTGCCCGCCAGTTTCTTCGCTATCCGTTTCCTCAGAGCTTTCGGCAGTCTCTTCACTCACATCCGTTTCGGAACCTTCTGCCCCAGCTTCACCTTCGGCCTCGCTACCTTGGCTGAGTAAGGCTTCGAGTGCTTCGGGGTCTTGTGGAGTAAAGATAACAACACTTCGTAGGTCACTTGCAATTCGTTGTAAAATTTTATTCGCTAATTGTATTTCGGCGAGACGTTTTTCCTGGGTGGCAATAGCCTTACGGGTCGTTGCTGTGAACATGCCAAGACCCCCTAACAGAATAGCCATCAAAGCGGTCGTCAGTAGGACTTCTAAAAGTGTGAAGCCTTTATGATTCTTTGAATTAGAAAGCATTTTGATTGCCTCCTCCGGCCGATCCACCCCCAGTAGATTCTTCTGTTGTATCGGCCTCTGTAGTGTCGGCCTCTTCTTCAAGTTCTTCGAGAAGTTCGATGTCGGGAGAGGTCGCCCATCGGTAGAGTGTAAGCGCACGCTCTTTAGGTGTGTTCTCTCGCCAAACACTAACCTCCAAATACTGTAAATCTGGAAATTCACCCTCTTCAACGATGACTGAGTAGAGCCACTTGGGGTCCGTCTCAAATGGTGTTTCCGAAGTCTCTTCGAACGGTTCCAAACCAATTAAAATTTCTGTGATTTTACTCTCGCAAAGAAGTTGGGCTGTAATGACATCTTCGGTCGCACGGGTCGTTCGAGTTCCGAGCGATAGGAGTTGAGTCATCGCCGATACAACTAGCCCTAAAATAGCAACCGACAAAATGACTTCGAGTAACGTGATTCCACGACGATGCCTAGAGGTGACATCAGCTGAAACCTCCACCTTTCCCGTGCCGACTTTTCCCAGACTTCCACTTCTCATGTGGGAAGGGAGGTTTTGTAAAGTTCGGACCTGTTGCAGGTTGTCGTTTGAGGTGATGAACATGATCAATCGGTTTCGAGTCTGAGTATGTCCTCTTAATTTATTTGGTTTGTGGATCTGCCAGTTAGTTTCCCAAGAGGCCAGTACCACCTAAATAACTTTGCTCAAGTTCCTGGATTTTGCTAAGGGGTACGAGTTTGCCAAGTTCGACCGTTCCAGTGAGTCCACGTACGGTGAGTTGAATCGCTTTTTCTTCTTCATTCACAAGGACCAGGCTCGCGTCCGAGCAAGAGCCATCGGGGTAGAAAAAAATAGGTGTTGACCAGTCACTCCCTAAATCTTCAAGAAAGAGTTCCTGATTTTGTTCTCTGTTTGAGTAGCCAGTTCCCCCTTGATAGAAGATAACCCCTTTCGGAAATTGGATGGTAAAACCACCGTGGACAATGTTCTTTTTGGGAACGCCGTTCTCATCAACAAGGTCTGTCGTATCAGCTAAAATTGGGTCTGTGTCCACCGGGGTTTCGCCCGAGTAGGTTTCCTCTTCGGCTTGAAAATATTCAATTCGATAAGCGGGGCTATCGTGTTGTAACCGAAAGAGACATATACGCCCAGTTGTCATTGCACGATTACGTGTTTTATGAAGCAAGGTTCGGACCTGGGAGGCCGAACTGCGAAGTTCGTCAGCCTGAAAAACTGTCCGAATAGCAATCGTTGCTGTACTGGCGAAGAGGAGGATGATCGCCATAACCAACAACAACTCTAAAAGGGTAAAGCCCCTTCTAGAGTTGTTTCTATTTGGAAAAGCGAATATCATGAGGGTTTCCTTCGAACGAGATGTTCTTTGTACAAGTTCTCAACTCGAATTCTTGATTTTTAGCCAGGAGTTAATGAACATCAGTTGCAACAACCTTCCATGGCATTATTTCTCCAGAAACGGTATTAGTTTTCATAATAGTTAGGGTCGTTCGAGTAAGAAATATCGTCGTCGGTTCCCTCTGTTTGATCTGGACCACTTGAGTAAATTCGATAATATTGATCGTCGTCACCGACGCTTTCTATGTAAAAAGCTTGGGACCACGGATCGTCGATCGCTTTCTCACCACCATCAAGGTAAGGGCCGGCCCAATCACCTTCACTATCGTCGGGTTCGTAGATAAGGTCAATCAAATCGATCGGATACTCATTAACTGCCAGATAGTACGCGTCGACTGCTGTTTGAATAGAGCCGAGTGTGATCTTTGCAGTATTGACCTTGGCCGATTTAATCATCGCTTGCGTACCAATGACGGCAACACTGGCCAACAAGAGTAAAATCGCCATAACGAGCAAAAGCTCAAGAAGGGTAAAACCAGCTTTTCTGGCAAGTCGAGTATGTTGGCGTTTTAGATTGCTCTGGGTGTTTTTTCGTTGCATTTTTATAGACTCCAGGAAAAGAAACGATTTGTATTGGGATGCTCAGGTTTTGAGAACACCTTTTCACTTCGGCAGGCTAAACCTGCAAAGAGGCATTAAGTGTTACTCTGGAAGTAAAAGATTTGTTTTCGAAAAAAAGGAATACTGTTTGACACCTGCTATCTTGCAATCGGATTGAGAAAGCAAGTCGGATAATTACTTTGGTTCAATATTTTCGAGTCATACGGTTGCCCGAAAAAGGCGGATCCCTTAATGAGAGTCAATCAATAAGTGCCAAACTCCGAACAAAATAGCCTTGCTAAAAACTCTCACTAAAACTCAACACCTGCCAAAACTTGTAGTGGTGAGGGTAAGGGAAAAGGTGGGGTAATCGGCGGGAAGTATTATACAACACTAAGTGCATATCACTTAATCGACTGGGCATACCAGTAAGCTGGACGCCCAAGTTATGTCGGGTACACTATGTTGGGTACGCAGCCAGCCAATTGTAGGTCAACAGCCCAAAGGTCAACATGGCCGAGAAGTTTGCCAAATGGAAGGAGTCCCAAACATAACCTTTGCTTATCATTCTACTTATGAAACCTCTGAAAGACAATTTTAGTTTCGGATATTTTTGATGAAAAATCGATATTTTGCCTTTGTTTCACTCTATCAGAATAGACTTTACCAAAGAATCTCATAGGCCTACGGTTAGATCGTCTGTCCCATCAGGAGGATCGGTAGTATAAGAGCCATGACAATGCACAAAACGATGCCAGCCATAACCATGAGCATCAACGGTTCTAGCATTTTTACCATTATGTCGAGGCGTCGGTTGGTCCTTTCTTCGAGAGCGTCTGCGGTCTCGGTCAGTACCGAGTCAAGGGTATTTGCCTCTTCAGCGACCGAGATCATTTCAGTGATTGTTTGAGGGAAATGGCCACTCTTGGCAAGTGGAGTAGCTAGCGGCTCACCGGCAGAGAGACTTTCGGCAGCATCAGTGATTGTCTCTGACAGGATAGCGTTTCCACAAGAGTATTTACTGATTTCTATCGCTTTGACGATCGGTACACCATTTTGCAAAGTTGTTCCAAAGACACGGCAAAAACGGGCAATAGCAAGGCTTAGAAAAATGGACCCAGCCATAGGGATTTTTATCTTTATTAAGTCAAAAAGGTAACGTCCTTTTTCGGTCGTTAAAGCGTATTGAAAACCGAAAACGAAGCCAGCGACCAAAACAACGAACAGAGGCCACCATTTCCCACAAAAATCACTTATTGCTAGCAGGGCTGAGGTCATCCATGGGAGTGCTCCTTTTTCAGCCAGACTGTCGAACATTGGCGCAAAAGAGGGGACGACGAAAATCAACAACGCAACAACAACAATAGTACCGAAGAGTGATAATATCGCAGGATAGGCAAGCGCTCCCATTGTCCGAGATTTTAGATCTTCTTGTTGTTCGGTAAAGTGGCCGACTCGTCTTAGTGCATCTTCTAGAAAACCACCCTCGCCACCGGCAATAACCATGTTAATGCCGATGCTGCTAAAAACAGAGTTATGGCGGGCCATTGCGTCACCGAGAGTCGTTCCATCTTCGACACGGGAATAAATGTCGTCTAGGGTCTCTTTCAGACGATTATTTGTCGTTTGGTCTCTTAAAACGGCGAGTGCGCGGAGGAGTGGAACTCCACTTTTCAGTAGTGAAGAGAGTTGGATATAAAACGTCGCCAACGTCTGTCCATTGACTCGGCCAGCAAAAAGGTTTATCGATATTTCGGCCTTGGCCGGTTCGACCGAAATTGGAAAGAGTGACTGGTTGGCTAGGTGAGAAAGGGCATCCTGCTTCGTGGAGACGGTAAGAGTGCCGTTTACCTTTTCCCCTTGGCTATTTCGTGCGGTGTAGTGAAAATCAGCCATTGTCGGTCGACTCCTTTTCTAGGCTACGGCTGGGGTTAGGTTCGTCAGTACCATTGTGTTGGTCGGTTGTTTCCTGGTTTCGTGTTAAGACTTGATCACCTTTGGTGACACGAAGAACTTCCTCAACAGAGGTCTTTCCAGCGAGTGCTTTTATCCATCCGTCATCTCGCAGGGTCGACATCCCTTCTTCGACAGCCGCCTTTTTGACCTCCCATGTACTTGCTCGGTGGTGAGCCAGATCACGTATTCTGTTAGAGGTAACCAACAATTCATAAAGGCCAAGACGGCCCGAGTAACCAACTTGTCGACATTTTCGGCAACCTTTTGGGCGGAAAAGACGATTCCCCTGAGCCGCAAGTTGGGCAAAAGGAAAGTCATCAGGAAGGTCACAAAGGTCGGGGGTGTATTCTTCCTTACAGTCGGGGCATAATTTTCGAACAAGTCTCTGGGCCATGACAGCTTCGACTGTACTGGCCACAAGAAAAGGTTCAACTCCCATGTCGACCATTCGCGTGAAGGCACCGGCGGCATCGTTGGTGTGTAATGTACTAAAGACCATATGGCCAGTGAGAGAAGCCTGCGCTGCGTTTTCGGCCGTTTCAAGGTCACGAATCTCACCGACAAGGACAATGTCGGGGTCGTGTCGTAGGATACTTCGTAGGGCGGCACCGAAGGTCAGGCCAATTTTGGTGTGAACCTGAATTTGATTGATGCCGGCTAGCTGGTATTCGACTGGATCTTCGGTCGTAATGATCTTGTTGGAGTCGTTTTTGATCTCTTGAAGAGCGCTGTAGAGAGAAGTCGTTTTCCCTGAACCGGTCGGACCAGTCACCAATACGATTCCGTGAGGTAATGCAATCAGTTTTTGGAATTTTTTGTAAACATCGGGTTCCATGCCGAGAGAACCGAGCTCAAAAACCATGCTTCCCTTATCCAAGATACGCATAACGATACCCTCGCCATGAATCATTGGAATAATCGAAACACGGACATCAACTTCGCGGCCACGGACTTTTAACTTTATACGACCATCTTGAGGGAGACGTTTTTCGGCAATGTTGAGCCTCGCCATAATTTTTAGGCGGCTGATAATTGCAGGGTGAAAACGGTTGATTGAAGGGGGGACTGGTTGCGGGTGCAACATTCCGTCGATTCGATACCGAATCGTCACACCTTCGTTTTGTGCCTCGATGTGAACGTCACTAGCTCTTGATTCGATCGCTTCTAGGAGGATTTCGTTAACAAGCTTGACGACCGAGGCCTCTTGAGCCATCTCTGAAAGTTCCGAACCGTCGATGTCCAGTTCTTCAAGAAGCTCGACGTCATCCTCTTGAGAAGCCATAAGCCCCTCGACCGTTTCGCTACCAACCCCAAAATGTTTTTTAATGAGTTTTGCAATCTCGTCCCGTGAAGCAAGGACAGGGACGACCGACAAGCCGGTATGGGCGCTCACTTCGTCAAGTGGGTAGAGATTAAAGGGATTGCCAGTTGCTACGACAAGCTGTCCATGCTCAAGGGCAATAGGAAAGAGGGTCTCGCGGTGGATAAGCTTATGAGGAAAGCTTTTGAGCAACGAGAGGTCGAGCTCGGCGTCGGCAAGATCGATAAAGTCGACGCCCAATTCTTCTCCTAAGGCACGGAGAACGTCTTCCTCGGGTAAAAAGCCCAAATCGACGATTGCCTCGACGACACCTGCGCCGTTTTTGCCACTAAGGCGGCTTGTCTCACGACATTCGTCCAACTGGGATTGGTCGATTAGTCCACGACGCAATAATATCTCACTGGCTTCCATTGGAGCTCACTCGGTTAAATTAGGGAAAAGGGAGTTGGGGAGAGCACTTGGGGAGGGAATGGAAAAAGAACTCGTCTTTCTCAAGGAGTAGGAGGGGCAAGCCCGCTGTTTTGTCTGTCCCCTCTATTGTAATTCGTTAGGAGCCAACGCGTGACAACAAAATACATAAACAGGGTAAATTTAATCAGCTTTAGGAGAAGGCTCAAACAAAATAGATAGACTAGGGTAGGTGATTGGATATTTCTTCCTTTCTCCATTTACCCCCTCAGGAAAGTCAATGTTTCGCAGAAAATAGGTGATTTCAAAAAAAGAGCACCTATTTTTAGAAAAATTTGTGAGATCAGCGGAACTTAAGCCAAAATAGATGGATTAAAGGGGGGGCAAGGTGTATAGTAAGGTACTCGCCCACCGACTATTGCGAACTCTATTTCAGGTTAATTTCTAAAATGAATATGAAATTCGTTCTTACCCTTTGTGTGTTAAATCCCTTCTGGTTTATTGGAACTCAGGCCAACGCTCAGGGGAATCCACTATTTGTGGTTCTGAGTGGACCAAATGAGCTCAGCCAGGTCTCCTTTGTGAGCCAAGATCGAAACCAGGGTAGGAATGACGACGACAATGACCGTGGAAATCGAAGAGGTGACCGTGGAAACCGAGGAGGTGACCGTGGAAATCGAGGAGGTGACCGTGGAAATCGAGGAGGTGACCGTGGAAATCGAGGAGGCGACCGTGGAAACCGGGGAGGCGACCGTGGAAACCGGGGAGGCGACCGTGGAAACCGGGGAGGCGACCGTG
>JALCBQ010000030.1:12931-13480 GCA_028066335.1 Pirellulaceae bacterium | reverse complement strand
GTGATAACCAGAGCCAAATGGAAAGTCTCTTCATGGAGTACATGAATAATCGTCAGGATCAGAAAGGTGGCGAGAAAAACAACCAAAATAACAACAAGAGCAGTGGTAAAAAGGAAGAGTTTGCGAATGCCGGCGCCCATTTTATTCAAGGGTTTGGTAGTGAAGAGCTACAACAGAGGGAAGATTCTCTTGTCATCTATGGGTTCGATGTGCCAGTCGGCTTCGATATGCACGCCTTTGAAAATTCAAGCAGTGAAAAAGCGATCAACCAAGCGATTAGCACCCTTGAAGAGTACGACCTCAATAAGAACGGATCGGTCGAAGGGGATGAGTGGAGAAGAAATAATTGGCAAGTAGATCCAACCGATAGCGATCTTAACCGTGACGGGCGACTGAATTTCATCGAGCTTGTACTCCACTACGACTCCTATATGGGAAACGATAACAACAAGAATAACAACAAGAAGAATAACAACAAGAAGAATAACAACAACAAGAATAACAACAAGAAGAATAACAACAAGAAGAATAACAACAAGAAGAATAACA
>JALCBQ010000030.1:0-12831 GCA_028066335.1 Pirellulaceae bacterium | reverse complement strand
AAGAATAACAACAAGAAGAATAACAACAAGAAGAATAACAACAAGAAGAATAACAACAACAAGAATAACAACAACAAGAAGGACAACAACAAGAAGGACGACAACAACAGGGACAATAGAAGGAATAATGGGCGAAACAATGAGAGGAGTAGAGATACAGACAATAATCAAACAAATGGCCGGAACCGTGGTGGTAGAGGAGGTGAGTCTGGTGGGAACAGGCGTGGTGGTGTTTCCGATGAAGAGCGAGAGGAAATGCTCAAAGCGTTCCAAAGTGGAGATCCAAATGCCCGCGAAGAGATGATGGCAAGAATGGGTGGTCAAGGTGGCGGCAGAGGTATGGGTGGCCGAGGTGGCGGCCAAGGTGGCGGTAGAGGTATGGGTGGCCGAGGCGGTGGTGGCCAAGGTGGCGGTAGAGGCATGGGCGGTCGTGGTGGCAGAGGCATGAACGGTGGTAGAGGCATGGGTGAGGACGACAGTGAAAGCGATAGTGGTCGGCGAGGTAGAGCGGGTGGTCAAAATCGCCGTGGTCGAAATAATGGCGATAGTGACAATAACACGACGGCTAATAGCGACGAGGATGACCAGTCTGGAGGGAGACAAAATGGTGGCCGAAATCGAGGCAGGCAGAATAATAGTGGTCGAAACGGAGGAGGACGTGGAAATCGGGAGTCTGGCTTGTCGAGTGCCAGTGAAATAACCGATCAGACGAAGGTCGCGACCGATACGTATTTTTCTGTACACGACAAGAACAAGAATGGTACGATCGACAAAGACGAGATTAGCAATAAGGCTGGTGAATGGAATGCCGACCGAAATGGTGATCAGAGGATTACAAAGTCGGAGCTTACGGCTTATAACAAAACGAGATATGGGGCCCCACCCAAAACGGTTGGTAATAGAAATCGTGGCCTTCAACAACAACGGAAAGCATTGGCACTTGATACCCTACCTGAGGGTTTGCCCGATTGGTTCTACCGAAACGATCGAAATGGTGACTACCAGATAATGATGACGGAATTCACCACAAACTGGACGAATGAAAAGGTTAGTGAGTTTCAGCGATATGATCTCAATAACGACGGCGCCATTACTGTCCGTGAGTGTCAGCAGGCTGACCAGTAATCGAGGTAGAACGACCAGAGAATTTTTCTTCCCTCTATTGTCCTGGGGCCGATTTCGCCTTAAAAGAACGTCTTTGTCCTTAGTTCCTGCAAAGATGTTGCGGCTCGTCGTGGACTGCATCGGTTCGTCTGCCCCCTTAGGAAAGCAAGCTTGAGCCCCAAATGTTCCTGCTCTAAACTTTGATTTGATCTGGGTTTAGGTTTCTTTATTAATTTGTGGGTCGAAACCTCCTTTTAATTCTCACCTTGGGCTTTCTTTTCTGTGTTAAACAGACTCTCTTTTTTGTGAGAGGCCGCCTGTTCTTCTCGTCGTCATTTCAAGAAAATGGGTACTTCTACTTTGTGAAAAGAGAGGGAGTTGACTCCTTTCTTACTATAACCGGCTTCGTAGGCTGGTGAACGAAACCGGCTGGCAAGCCACTGCAACATAAAGAATCAACCGATAACCGTAGCTAAGCCTCTAGGTTGTCGTACCTCTTCTACCCTTTAAGGGTTTCATAATAGGCAATTTGGGTTTTCTTTTTTGGCTGGGGAAATAGTGACTATTTTTCAGGTTTTAACGAAAGTATCGAATACTCTAGTCCGATAAAAAGTAGGTACTGAGGGAATCTGTAAGGTTACCATTACCATCTAATAAAAAGAAATGAGTAGTAAAATGAATCGTAGGCTAAAAGGGATTTTGGCGATTTCTCTCTTCTGTATTTCCGTTTCTCATGAGGAGGCAATGAGCCATCTCCTTGCTCAGTCGTCGCAAAAGTCGACTGAGACGATAGAAAATGCGGTTGCTACGTTGCCTGGTAAAAAGGCTTATGTTCAACCGGCTGCATTTGGTTTTGGCAACCGTCGCCTTGGTTCGCGACATGGTGGGTTTTTCCAACGCCAGGCTTTGCCACCTATGGTTGGGCCAACTGTTCTTGAGGGAGAGCTCGTTTTGGAAGAGGCTGCTTCAGTTGATGGAGAGATTGTTCTTGAACATTCCGGGGTTGCAGCCGAAATTATGGGAGATTCTTGTGACTCTTGTGGTGAGCATGGTAGCTGCTCAGCCTGTCTTGTTCTGCAGTTACCTTGTATTCGCCTCGATGATGCTCAGATTTTTGGTGGTGTCAATGGATTTAAGGGGCCAGCCAACCGTGGTCAAGATGGGAGTTTTGGCTTTTATGAAGGTATTAACCTTGGAGCTCCACTACCCGGTTTCGAATCATCTGGTATTGGTACACAACTGGGGGCTCGTATAACACAAAACAATCTTTCGGGGGCTGCGTTTTCAACGAACGAGCGAAAACAGCTTTTTCTAACAGCTGGTCTTTTTCGCCGTGTCGACTGGGGGCTCCAGGGTGGTCTTGTTTGGGACTATCTCAGTGATGATTGGTACTACAATATTGATGTCTCTCAGGTTCGTGGTGAAATTAGTTGGGTCTATCCATGCGAACGAGACCTCGGTTTTATGTTCTCAGCAGCGACCCAAGACGACACGAGCACTACCTTTGGAACCGAGACTTGGACTCCTGTCGATACTTATGCTTTTTTCTATCGACGAGAGTTTGAGGAGGGGGCTCTAGGACGACTTTTTGCTGGCTGGAGTGGACAAAAAGATGGAATCGTTGGGGCTGATGCCACGGTGCCAATGTCGGAGGCTCTTTCGCTCAATGCCGATTTCACTTACCTTATTCCGAGAGAGAGTACAGGGAATAATGGCTATCAAGAAGAGACTTGGAACATCGCCTTTGGGATTACTTGGTACCCTGGTTGCAACAAATCACGAAGTCGAAGCTACAACCGACCACTATTCGGTGTAGCGAACAACGGAAGCCTTCTGTTAGGAAGACAGTAAGACCGGGCTCCAAAAAACGTGACCTTTCTGTTAAACGAAGTCAGGCTTGGGTGTTTGCATCCACGCCTGATTTGTATTTCCAACCAGCCCCTTCTTCTCCATCGAGGCGCAAGGTGAGGCATTTAGCGCTGCCACCCGATTTAACGAATTCACCAAGAGGGGTTCCAACAGGGCAGAAGCCATTCTCTTTCAGTTTCTTATGGAGGTCAGGGCAGCCCGAATTTGTGGCGACCGTTTTATTAACAACGACTGCATTGCAGGCGAACGAGCGAGCCTCTTCTTCATTGACCTCAATTAAGTTTGGAACCAGGTTAGTTAATGCTTTGCGACCGTATTCATCGAACGCGCCAGGAAAATAGATTGCAGTATCAACTGAAAGTGGGCAAAAGCAAGTGTCAATATGGTAGTAGTAAGGATTCACAAGCTCTAGCGGAGTCACTCGGCAGCCGAGCAAAGTACCAATGTCTTGATACCCCTTGATGTCACTTCGCATGCGGTAACCGGCCAGAAGAGTATCACCACAGAACAGGGCATCGCCGGCACCTTCAAATGAGATCGTTTCAGGTAGTTTGTGTATCTTAAAACCATTCGCTTCTAACCATGCTTGGTCATGTTCCTCTTCACCTTGTCGTTGTTTGTGCATGAAACGGGAGAGAATTGCTGTTTTACGGTAAATCAGTGCTGCATTTGCAGTGAAGACAAGGTCGGGAAGCCCTTTTACTGCCTCAAGAAGAGAAATTTTAGCACCTGCCTCTATAAGGACCTGCTGAAGTGCAGTCCACTGCTTGACCGCCAGAGGGTGGTCGACCTGACGGTCTTTTTTCATCCAGGCGTTGATTTCGTACTCGATACCAAAGTAATCAGGGGGGCACATGAGAATATGAGGTGTTGTCGACATAACTTATTTTTAGGTTTAATGAAGAATAAGGGTAGTTTTGTGCGCCGTGCAATACATTAGGGTAATGTCAGTATTAGAGTGCGAGGGACCTTTGGGCCCCTCCCATCGATTTCGAGCTAGATGGCGTCGGCCGCCTCAAGGGCTTCAACTTCGCTGACGAGCGAGCGAAGGAATGGCTCGACATCAGTGACGAGCCCGATCGTTTGGAAAGAGCCACGATCATTGAGTTTGATAACAGTTGAGGGATTGATGTCAACACAGACGACCTTAATCCAGGCGGGCAAAAGGTTACCAACAGCGATCGAGTGAAGGTTTGTGGCGACCATAAGGCAAAAGGAGATATCGGCAATTTTGTCTCGCATGACTTGTTGGGCTTCGAGGGCATCAGTGATGACATCAGGCAAAGGGCCGTCGTC
The DNA here is from genome assembly GCA_028066335.1 of Pirellulaceae bacterium. GTDB lineage: Bacteria > Planctomycetota > Planctomycetia > Pirellulales > Pirellulaceae > JALCBQ01. Next base: position 8,562 of record JALCBQ010000030.1, on the reverse strand, counting down.
TCGAATAGAGCCGGCCAAGGTAAAATCGATCCCGTTTTGGACACATTCGTACATGATTCCAGAGGTGAGCAACCCTTTTTCGACAGCATTGGCAATGCTGCCAGCTCGACGAATACGGTTAATCGAGCGAAGGTGGTGTTCATGACCCGATTCGATAATGTCTCCTTCTGAAACACTCACACCGAGAGAGGTCCCAAAAAAGGCTTGCTCGATATCATGTGTTGCTAGGGCATTGCCGGCAAAAAGCCTAGAAAAGTAGTTGCCCCGAAGAAGTTTTGATAAATGTTCAACACTTCCCGTGTGGACGATAGCGGGACCACCGACAATGAGTGCCTTTTTGCCCGATTTTTTCGTTTCATAGAGTTCGGTCGCAATTTGCCTAATTGCAATACCTTTGGGTTTTTCCGTCGAGACGGCGCTATTCATAAATTCGAAGGTATGGCTATTTTCTGTTTTTGTTTGTGGGTGCATCTGAACACCACCGTGGCCGACAACCAATTGATCACCTTCTTTAACCTGGGTCATTGGAAGGCAGCGTGCCAATTTTTTTTCAAGGTCAATAACAATTCCACAGTCCATCTCCTGGTTTTGGACTTCAATCCATTCGCCGTCGATTCGAACTTCGGTCTTTTGGTTGGTTGTACTGTAAAAGCCCTCAGGAAAGGCACCGGCAATATCGGCTGAAACTATCTGGCAATTTTTTTGTTCGATTGAAATCGCCCCGTGGACAGCGATCGTTTTGAGTATTTCCTCCAGCTTTTCCTGAGTTGGAGCTTCGACAGACAAAAGAGCATAGCTCGGATCGTGCTGACCTTCTCCGATCGTACATTTTTCAACTTGAAAGCTTCCCCCTGCACCTTTGATACAATCCATGACTTTAGAGAGAATGAGACTATCAATAATATGGCCGCTGACTTCGACCTTTTGGGCAGCAGTTGAGGAGGTACTGAGATTCATGTTTTTTACTTTCTACTAGAGAGCTGAGCTTCCAGATACCTAGCTCAGAAGCCATTTTAGAATAGAGTTTCCCCTAAAAGAGATCATCAGAATAATATCATGAGTCTTTTGAGTCGGCAACTCATGTTGAATTCATGTTGCCTTAAAGGCAAGTTTGCGGCAAACTTATCACTGTATTGTGTACAATATTCCGATTCTTGGAGTTATCTATACAAGGTATGTGAAAGAACCTTGGGAAATTTTCAAGAAGCCGGCTTGGCTTATTGGAGGATTTCTAGGAGAATGGGGTCGGTTTGGGTTCTTCAAAGGGTTTGCAGGGTTTTGTAGCAAGCTTAGAGTATATAAGGGGTTAGATAAAAGAATGGCAGATAAGAAGAAAAAGAATCATTGGGATCGGCTTGCCAGTTTTCTCATTACTGGGGAAGAACCGACTATTGAAAAAGAGGAGGAGAGCTTTGCTTCTGTAGAAGAAGTGGCACAGGAAGTACCTGAGGCAGCCAATCGTGAAGAGGAGGTGGTAGAGGTTGAAGTTGGAGAGGAAGATTTAGGACACTGGGATGGTCTGGCAGAAGATTTGGGGTTAAAACCGGCTCCACGTAAGAGGGTTGTCCGTAAGAAAGTAACCAATGAGGCCAAAGATATTACTCAGGACGGTAGCGGGCGAGAAAGCGACCTAGACAATAAAGAGATATTTTCCAAAAGTGAAGATATCCAGGCTAATAGCGTCTTGAGCGAAATGTTCCAGCCTTCAGATGAGTTCGACCATGCCGAGGCGGGTGACCGGTTTGATCTCCCAGCAGAATTGGAAGGTTTTGGAGTTAGGCGAACCACTGCTCAAGAGATAGTCACCAAGAACGAAGTGTTAGAAGAAGAATCAACAGGGGAAGAGCTTAGGGAACGTCCTCGCGGTCGAAGTGATAAGAACCGAGATCGGAGCCGAGGATCTCGAAACCAAAATTCGAGACGAGAGGGTCGAGGTAAGGCAACTCAAAGCCAGGCAGCTACCAACGGCGAAGAGATCGTTGATGATTTTGAAGATCAACTTCCACGTGAAGAGGAGATTTCTCGTAGGGGAGGGCGGCAAGCGAACCGTAGCAGGCAGAGCTCTTCACCACGTGGCCGTAGTCGTAGGAGCCGGGAAGATCAAGAAAATGAAGGTGAAGAACGGCAAGAGCGTTCTCGACGGGGAAGTCGTTCGCCAAGAGGGAACGATTCGCAACAGGAGTTTGAGGAAGACCATCAAGATCAGGTGCCTGAAAAAAAACGGCAGCGGACGCGCTCTCGTCGTCGTTCCCGAAATGATTACGACAAAGACCCCCAAGAGAAAAAAGTAACTCATAAGAATATCCCAACGTGGGAAGGGGTTATTGCTCCTGTTGTCGACAATAATCTCGACAGGAGCCCGAGGAGCAGTTCTCGTGGTCGAGGTAGCCGTCGACGCTAGTCTCTTGCGGAAGGCTCAATCGCTTTCACTATCGGTTGACCGTTCATAGGACGTTTTCGGTAGTTTTATAGGTTTTGGGTAGATTCAGTAGCCATAGTGGACCGCAACGCTCTGCTTAAGAGACTTGTCTTTCGGCAAAACTCTTTCTCTTTTTGCTGAAATAGGGTGAATAGGCCATTTTCTGGATTCAATGGCCTAAATTCTCCGAGGGAACGGCGGTGGCTGTGTTCTGAAAAGCTAGATTTTGTAAAGAGATAGTAGTTTTTATTGGAAAGTCTGGGATCTTTTGGGACGGTAAGGAGTAAGAATCACAGTCTCAGCAAAGGGGTTAGAAACTATCAATGAACAGTTGTTATTTGAAGCAGCTTGAAAAGCTAAGAAAGGCGTTTCCGGCCCCGATTTCGGATCCGGTACACGACGGTTATGTCGTTTTTTCTCTTCTAAGGGCGCTCGATCAAGTCGACTCTCTTAAGTCGATGGCCCCTATTCTGGGGGAGCCTAAAGAAGCTGACTATGTGCAGGCAAGTGTTGAAAAATATCCTCAGAATGGGATTGCTCTTGAAGATGTTCTGCCTCAGCTAGTTGAATATCTTGAAGGAATGCACATCTGGGGGCACCCTTGTAGCCAAATCAATGTCGCCTGCCCCCCGACCATTGCCAGTGTAATAGGGATGGTTTTGCCTTCTTTGTATAACCCAAACCTGTGCAGTGATGAAAACGCTCGCCGGTTTGCTGAAATTGAGGTTCGTGTTACCGCCATGATTGCCGACCTTCTCGGTTATGACCAAGAGAGAATCGGTGGACTTTTTACCTTTGGTGGCACAGGAACAATTTTCTACGGTGCCAAAATTGGCCTTGAGAAAGCGCAGCCAGGGACGTTTGAAAAAGGTTTGACGAATGACGCGGTTTTGGTCGCCTCACAGCAGAGTCATTATGCGAGCTATAGTGTTGCTGGTTGGCTCGGAATCGGCTGCGATAATGTTGTCAAGGTTCGCACCCACCACGATAACGCAATGGATCTAAGCCATTTAGAAAGTGAGCTACGTCGCCTAATCGAGGATGGTAAAAAGATTGCTTGCGTCACTGCCACAATGGGAACGACAGATGCCTTTGGGGTCGATGACCTCCACGGGATTTATTTATTAAGGGAAAAGCTTGTTGAGGAGTATCGTCTTCATTACGTCCCTCATATTCATGCTGATGCAGTAATTGGATGGGCGTGGTCGGTCTTTAAAGGGTACGATTATCACCAGAACCGACACGGGTTTCGGGGGAGGACTATCCGGGCGATTGCTGCCGTCGAGCGAAAAATTCAACATTTACACCTTGCTGACTCTCTTGGGATCGATTTTCATAAGACCGGTTTTACCCCGTACGTTTCTTCAATGGTCTTGGTAAAAGAACAAAAGGATTTTCAGTATATTAATCGTGATCGGGAAAAAATGCCGTATCTTTACCACTCGGGGAGCTATCATCCAGGGATGTATACCCTTGAGACGACACGGAGTGCAGCCGGGCCAATGGCTGCTCTTGCAAACTTGATCCACCTAGGGAGAGAAGGTCTGCAAGTTCTACTGGGGCATGCGGTCGAAATGTCTGAAACCCTACGAGAGCAGCTCGGTTCTTATCCAGAGCTAACTGTTTTCAATGATCAAAATTCGGGACCTGTAACCCTTTTTCGGGCTTATCCGACAAATGTCGATACATTTGAGCTGAAAAAGAAAGAGCTTTCTGACGAGCGATTCCGAGAGCATTTGTGCCTTTACAATGAGTTTAATCGAAGAATTTTCACCAGAATTCATGAGTTAGCTCTGGTAGGAGAGGGGGTTGATATCGGTCTGACTGAATGTTACCGGCTTAGTGACTATGGTGAGCCGATTGTTGCCCTCAAAACTTATGTCCTTTCTCCATTTACCGATGAAAATCGGATGCAAGAGATCACTGATCAAGTCTTGGCGGCCCAGACCGCTGTTGAGAAAGAGATGGAACAAGAGCTCGCTCTCTTAACGAATTAAGACGTTATCTCGCTTATCTGTCGATTGAGGTTGTACCGGTCATTCTTACTGCGAAAAATAGGTAAAATATCCGGCTTGAAAAAGGTTTTTCGGTCAGTAAAAAAGTAGGGCCAAAGGGCTCATTTTGGAGAGAAATAATTCCTGTAAAAATTTCGACCATTGAGCCATTTGCAGAAGGTATTTTTGTGCTTTTCTTTTTTCCTAAGTTGTTTTTCCGTAAGTGGATAGGGTGTTTTTTTTGTTTGTGTTTCAGAGTGGAGTTGAAAATCGTTTGAGGTGAAAAAACCTTGGGGTTTTTCTAGTTTGCTGCCGAAGATAAGAGCAGGCAGATTTGTCGCATTTGGTATGATCGGTGTGGTGAGTGCGAGCCGGACCTCCTGATTAATGGGTATAACCGGTTTTATATCTTCTCGCTGGTCGCTTGAATGTCGCCCTTTCTGAATCGACGTTGCCGTTGGCAACATTGATTGCATACAAAGTAATACTTGAATTGGCTACTTGCTTAAACTTTTGGTCGTTCGGTCTTTGGCCTGCTGGATTTAGCTTCAGCAGACAAAAAGGAAATTGCCATGGACTACCAAGGTGAAAAATAGAGCCAAAAGACCTTTTTGTAAAAGTTGTAGGAGGAAACCCCATGAGACGGGTGCTTGTTGGTATGATGTTTGGTGCGATGCTACTCGTGCCAACAATTGTTTCCGCAGACGATAACCAAATCGTCGAAGGGTTGGTTGCAAAAGTTCAGGCGAGTAAAGCCGCTGGTGAGTTGCGAGGCTTTGATCTTGACCTTCAGGTCGAGCAGGGCATTGTTACCATGCAGGGGCAAGTCGCTACACTTGAGCAGAAAAACCTGCTTATTGATCATGCGAGAACGACTCCTGGCGTGACCAAAATTATGAGTGGTTTGCGAGTCAAAGCGGTCTCAGAGGGGGCTGTTCTTGCAAATACCGATTTACCAAAGGCAAATCCGGCCAAGTTGTCGGGAATTGCCGGATTGAAGAACATGTTTGGTAGTACGGCACAACCTGCCAAGACGACCCGTGTCGTCCCTGCTTCGGCAGAAGCTCAATTGCGAAGTGTCGTTTCCAACGCTGATGCACCTGCCCGATTGCCTGAGCAAGTCGAGACCGCGCCGGTCTACGCAGGGGCTGAGCGTCCTCTTGCCTTTGCTCCTTCAACCCGAGTCGCTAGCGCTGGTGCCCCAATTCGTCGAACCCCTGCCTATAACTACGGTGGTGCAGCTCATGGTGGAGTTCATGGCCCACGTGCCTTTCATGGGCGGTATGAGCAAGCGCACATGCCACGTTACGCCTGGCCAACCTACGCTGCTTATCCAAACTATGCAGCGGTTGGATACCCAACACAATACTCTGCTGGGGCATATCCTTGCATTGGACCCTTCTACCCATATCCCCAAGTCCCATTAGGTTGGCGAAAAGTGACCCTAGAATGGGATGACGGTTATTGGTGGCTCGATTTCAAAGATCGTTAAACCGATTGTGTAACACAGGACAGTCTACCAAGACCTTCTCGGAGAAAAGACCGAGGAGGTCTTTTTGTTGTTGACTTTACATTTTCAGTTTGCAGATCGGCCATTATGAACAAAAACGTATGACCTTAAAGACAAGGTCCCCTTGGGGGGGCTGATTTCCCCTTTTTGCCAACGGTTTTAGTTGTTCATTAAGACTTGTCCCCCCTTCTGTGTGATCGCAAATAGGGGCGAAAAGGTGAAAATCGGGAATGACATGACAAAGAAATATTCGGTTTTTCCAGTTTTTGCTAGAAATACCGAATTATCCGCAAGTTCGGTGTAAATTAACACCGATAGGTAGGTTTGTAGGGATAACAGTAGTTGTTGTTACTTCTGCGTTTTGTAGAACGTTCTCGGCTTGTTAAAGGGGCCGTGAGTAAGAAGGCATTTTAAGTCTCCGGACTTTTGAGGAAAGAAGTCAAATGTCACAGAGAACCATCTTGGTTACCATTTGCAGTGTTATTGCGTTTAGCTCTTTGTTAACTACCGGTTGTGGTCTGGCATCACAGGGGCCGCAGTTGGGTTTGCTAACAGTTCCAATTCCAATTAGTCCACTAATGCAGAAAGAGAAGGAAGACGCATTCTGGGAGCATGAGCGTTATGGTCGTGTGCCGATCCTTGGCCCGATCCCTGATGGCCATGAAATCGCTGCACTTGACCCTCCTAGTGATGATGAGGTCATGCGTGCTCTTGAAAAAGCGCGTCCTATCGAAGGAGGTATTCCGTTCCTTCACGAAGTTCGCCGCAATGGTGTCCGTATTGTCAAGGAAAAAATTGCTGACTATGTTGACCCACCTCGCATTTATCCACTTGTTGGGCCAGCACAATTACATCATGCCCACTATAAATGTACGATCTACTTTAATGAGAAGACCCGTGTCGGCTGGCCGGTGCCACATACTCTCGAAGATGAAGATGTTGTCGAGGTTGTCTATATCGACCATAACCATCTTCACCGTGTCGGAAATATGGACGACGGTGGCCACGTCCACTAAACTCCGTTAAAAAACATCAAGCTCCTTTCCAGAGAGAGGCTCGGTTCCTGACAAAGGAATCGGGCCTTTCTTTTGTTGATTGAGCAACGATAAAAAAGAAAAACATCTTCTGGCAATTGATAAATAGCCCGTTATAATGGGAGGTCTCTTTAGTCTGTTTGCTATTTAACCAATAGGGGATTGTTAACGATGAGATTTTTTGCACTTGCTTTGGCAGCCTGCTCCCTTTTGCCAACGTTGGGCTTTGCGCAAGATAAAAAAGAAGAGAGTGACGACGGTTTTGTGTCACTTTTTGACGGCAAAAGCTTGAACCAGTGGGAATCATCAGGTGGTGGTTGGGAAGTCAAAGATGGGATCCTTGCCTGCTCGAACCGAGGAAAATTTCTAATATCTGAAAAAGATTATGCCGATTTCGAGCTAGAGTTCGAATTTCGCCTCTACCCAGGTACTAACAATGGGCTAGGGATTCGGGTCCCCTACAACAAAAAGCCTCGTTATGGTGACGTTAAATCAGATCCAGCCTACGCCGGTATGGAGCTTCAAATACTAGACAACTCTGCAAGGCAATATCGTAATCTCAGGAGCCACAGTTTGCACGGGGCCGTTTACGGTGTTGCTGGCAGTAAAAAGGGCGCTTTGAAACCTGTCGGTGAGTGGAATAAGCAGACGGTTATTTGTAAGGGTTCGCACGTAAAGGTGATCGTTAACGGAACAGTCATTACTGACGTTGATGTCATTAAAGTAAGTGACCCCAAAACGATTGACGGCAAAGCTCATCCTGGTCTTAAAAGGACGACGGGCCGGTTGGTCTTTTGTGGTCATAGTACCCCAATAGATTTGAAAAACCTCCGCATCAAAACACTTGAGTCGAAATAGGTAATGCATCGCGACATTGCGATTTTGTAGAGACAAACTCAAACCCGCCCGGACACTGTTTTGGGTGGGTTTTTCTATTGGTACACTCGTTCTTGCAAGAGAAGGGGAAAAGGTGAGTCACTGAAAACAGGATAAACGATAACGTATCTTTTATGTAAACATTGCAAAGGGTGGGGTCTAACCATACCTGATTTTTGTTCTAGGTGTTCAAAATGTTAAAGTTTGCCAGCCAATTGGGAATTTATGGCACCGTTTCTTTGAAAATCCGATCCCAAAGACTACAGGGGGGTGTGTAGACAAAACCGGGGGACACGTTTAGATCGCCTCTTATCATCATTGCCGGTACGGTAGTTATGAGGAGAAGGATTCCATTTCATTCAACGGGGCAAAAGTTGCAATGGACAAATTGGTAGACAAGAAGGGAGCCCAGGTGGCGACCTCTTCTTGCAAAATAACGACTGGGCTTTTAAGAAAGCTGTTCAATAAGAGGCTAGGTACAGGACTTGTAGTAGGGCTTGTCCTTTTGTTGCCTTTTGTGGTTGATAAAGTTGCACGGGGTGATGTACTCATCGATGATGATCGTGGCGGGCAACTCTACAAAGTTGCGGTGGATCATTATAAAAATGGTCGTTGGCAACTGGCGAGTGAAGAGTTCCAGGCCTTTTTGGAGAAGCATCCTGACCATTCCTTTGCTGCCAACGGACGATTTTTTGCTGGTGAGGCGCTCGTCCAAGAAAGGGCTTTTAC